>NZ_JACGAY010000002.1:0-153018 GCF_020137705.1 Campylobacter sp. RM9333 | reverse complement strand
GACTAGGATTATTACAATAGTAATAATAGAAGTTTTAAGATAGCGTTTAGCTATCTTAAAAAACTACTAAGGTTATTGTAATAATCCTAAGGGGAGCACTCGCTCCCTTTTTTAAATTTAAAAATCAATTTCCTAATTTAAATTCTTTAAAACTTTATAAATTAAACATATTTAGTATAAGATAACGATTATAAAAGGAGTAAATATGAATGTAATAGTAAAGATGAATGATAATCCGCACTTTTTAAAGGCTTTAAAAGAATTAGCAAAGGCATTTAACGAGCCGATAAAGATAAAGAAAGAAAAAAGCAAATTAGATGATTTTTATAATAGTAAAGAATTTTTAGATTCTATAAAAGAAGCAAAAGAATTAAAAGCTGCGTATTTGCGTGGGGAAGTTGAATATATGGACGCTGAAAAATTCGTAGAAGAAAGCATGAAATGGTGAAGTATCAAGTAAGGGAGACTAAAGCTTACAAAACAGCCTTTAAAAAACTAAGCAAAGCTGATAAAGAATTAACAAATAAAATTATTTTAAGATTGGCAAATGATGAAGTATTAGAACCGGTTTATAAAGACCACGCTTTGCAAGGTAAATTTAAGGGCTATAGAGATTGCCATGTGAAAAACGATTTGGTGCTAATTTACGAAAAAGATAAAAATATTCTAACGCTAACTTGCATTAATATTGCAAATCACAGCAATTCATTCAAAAAATAATCTTTTAAAAAAATAATAATTTAAACATAAATTTGAATTTATCATATTATTGATTTAATACTATTTAGGCTATCTCTAAATCAAAATATAAAGCTTTGGTAATAATAAAAATATTGATTTATATTTTTTAGTTTTTATGCGTAAATTATTGTTTTAAATTCTTTATTTTTTAATACTTAAAAAAATCAATATCAGTGAGATTTCAAGTGATTTTATGAGTAAAAAATACAATTAAATGCGTAAAAGTAACATAAAAATAACTAAACTTTTAAGAAATTTGTGGATAAAAATTATAAATCTTAGCTATCTTTACCGCTTAGTAATTTGGCAAGATTTAAGAAATGGTTTAATACAAACAATAACTTAGCAATTTAAATTTTCTTACTTTTAAAGAAAATTAAAATATTTTTATTTGAATTATTATTTTAAATTCTTTATTTTTTGTATTTAGTAATGCGAGTGAATGAATAAAGATTATTATTTAATGGTTATTTTTGCTTCTTTATATCAAAAATTAAGCTTTGCGTCATAATTTGAGTATTTAGGCGATAGGATAAATGTATTTTTAAACTCTTTATGCTTAAACTCATTAAAAAATCCAATAAATAATATTTATTGACAAGATAAAAACATATAAAGATTTTGCACCTTTAAAATAGGTGCAAAATAAATTAAAAACTCTTTCTTAAAGTCATATTAAGCGAATAATCTACATTCAAATCACCAAAAAATGTCCTTTCAAACTCGGTCATTAGCCTTAAATTATTCGTGAAATTATAATTAAATGAAGCATTAGTTAGCATTCTTGTATCTTTTTTGCCTTCAATTTGTCTAATTACATTTAAATCTCTTATGGTTTTATCGCCGTTTTTAGCTAAATCAGCAGCAATTCCAACCCCAAATCTAAATCCAAATCTTGAATCTTCGCTACTTTGCTTACCAAAACTTAGCATTGTTTTTGTATTAAATGGAACGAATGATTTGCTTTCTAATTTTATATGCTCGGCTTTATTTTCAAGGCTAATCGCACTAACATAGCCACTAATTAGCTCAACGCTAGGCTCTAAATAATAATTATTCATATAAAATCTATTGCCTAATTCTACGCTTGCTACTACGCTTTTAGAATGATTATTCGCGTTAATATAAATAGCTTTATTATTGCCATTATTTAGCGTTAGAGTATAGTCATTTTTATAATCAACATATTTTGCAATCATATCAATATAAAAACCATTATTAAAAATAAAGCTTGAATAAAGTCCCCCGCCTATGCCTTTTACTTTACCTTCTAGCATATTTTTTGTATCTAGTTTATAAATTGAATTAGTAAAGATAATTCCCGCGTAAGCATTGAAATCATCCATTTCGCTAATCTTATCAGCACCGATTTGTAATTCATAATATTTGGTCTTATTATCTTTTAGATACGAACTTGCTCCACCGAAATTCCTAATCCAAATTCCGCCATTTGCAACCTCATCTCTTAGCTCTCCCATACGCTTTTGCATATTGTTCCACTCTAAAACATAGTTAAAAAATGCTTGATTTAGCGTGTTTTTAGCTGTATTTATTGAACTTTCTTTCTCTCTTACGAAGAAGTATTCTTGATAATGGCCTTTTGTTTCTACATTGCTTGGATTGTTGCTAGGATTTGGGTCAAGCTCAACTATAACAGGCTCTTCTGGGTTATTTGGAGTGCTTGGCTCATCTGGTATTGTAGGCTCGTTTGGAGTTGTTGGGGTGTCTGGCTTAGGCTCAATCGGTTTAATAGGCTCGTTTGGTTCGTTTGGAGTGCTAGGAATACTAGGTTCGCTTGGATTATTAACACTAGGCTCATTTGGATTAATAGGCTCACTTGGAGTTGTGTCTGTGTTAGTTGGTGGAGTTGGTTTAGTATCAGGCTCGCTTGGTTTATTTGGAGTGCTAGGCTCATTTGGTGTTGGGCTTGGCTCTGGTGATGGAGTAGATGGTATTTTTTCAAGATACCATTTAGCTGTGCCGTTTTCATTATAATATTTCACATTAGCTTTAAGGTCAGCAAATACTGAATCTTCACCCTTAATATCAAAATAATTTTCAGCCACTAAAGTAGAGTTTGATAGACTTGCTAAAAGTATTTTATCATCTCCGTTTAAAAAGTCTTTTTGGATTAGCAAGGTATTTTTAGCTCCACTTGTGCTTTTGCTTATATTTAAAGCATTAGTTTTGCTTTCGTAAATATATGTTGTATTGGTTGAGTTTAGGCTACTTGCGTTTATATTTGCATTAATCATTGCACCATTAAACTCAAGGCTAGAACTATCATCAGCTGTGATTTTGCCTTTAAAATCTGTGCCATTTAAAAGGCTTAGTTTTGAATTGGTTTTCAAATCAAAATTTGAATTAATTTTGATATTTTTAGCAATGCTTTCGCCTTTTGTTACTTCTTCTTGATATTTTAGATTATTATAATAACTTTCATTAGTATCACTACCCATAGTATCATTTGCTTTTATATTTTCTCCATCAAACCTATCTATATAAGCTAAATTATCGCCAATTTTAATGGTTGAAGAAATAGAATTAATGTTTTTAATATCCACATTTGAATGTTTTAAAATATCAAGACTAGCTTTGTCTAAAGTTAGGCTAGCCATTTTATAATTTCTCTCTTCCCAATCTTCTTGGTCTAGCCTTGTAGGGGTAGTATAAACATCTCCACCGCCAGCACTTTTAATACTAGCAGCTACTTGTTCAGCTGTTTTACCAACATAACTCTTTACATATTCATGCACTACTGGATGACCTTGTAAAACTAAATTTCCATTTTTAAATTCCATACTATTAATATCTAAACCACCATCATAAACAGCGTATTTATCACTACTATTATTATTTTGAACTATTTTGATATTTCCTGTAATATTTCCGTGGCTTATAGTATCTTTTATAGAATTTTTACTTATACTAAGGCTACTTGCTGTTGTGCTTGTATTTGTTATCATAGCATTATTATCACTTGCATAAAAATTATTAAGATTAATATTATTTCCATTTAAATCAAGCTTACCTGCATTATTTCCAAAATATAAATAATCTGTATTTATTTGATTGGCGTTATTTATCTTTAAACTTGAATTATTAGTCATATAAATACTACCAAAAGTTGTGCCTGAAGAATTTTTAAACTCAACTTCACCCCCACCTATTCTAAGCCCTGCATTTGGACTACTTGAATATACATTTAGCTTGCCAGCTCCGATTTTATGTAAGAAATCATATTGAGTAGTCTTTGCATAATAATTTACGACTGAATTAGCACCTATATCAAGACCGCCGTGTAAAAAGTCAAAATCCCCACTAATTGTATATTCTCCAAGATTATCGCTAAAAATCAATGCACTAGAACCTATATCTGAATTATTTTTAAGCTCTAAAGACTTTCCACCAGTAATAAATAAATCCTTATCATTAACCATTGCATCTAAACGACTTTTATATTCTGCTTCACTTACACCACTAGTGGTTCCAAAATGATGTTTAAAAGAATTGTTACCTAATGTAAATGCTATTTCTTGATTTTTAGCATCTTTTAGCGTTTCAAATGTTCCTGTGTTTGTTTTTTGTTTTAAGTTACTATCTAGCAATAAATCATTATTTATCATAATACTATGTTCGTCAATAAAATTACTAATGATTTGTTTATCTACCATGTGATAATTACCAAAACTACATCCTATATCCTTATCACTTTCACAATCACTAGTGCTACCAACACCAACTATATACCATTTTTTATCTGTATTATCCCAAACATATAAAGCACTACCACTATCTCCTCTAGCAACTGAGCTAGAAAAATCAAGCATTCGTTTATTTTCATTATTCGTGCTTATAATTGCATTATTTATCCTATATTCATTAGGATTTATATAAACTATCCCGCCTGTAAAATAATGCCCAGCTTCTGATATCATTGTTGAAGTTGTATTAATTCCATTTGGTTTTAAAGAAACTACCTTTTGAAGACCTGTTCCACTTCTTACAAACATTGTGTAGCGTGGATTTGGTGTTCTTATAACATTTCCATCTTGATCCGTTGTAACACTAGGAAAAAGTTCGCCTTTATTTTCTTTATATTCTTTAGAGTCAATAAAGCTAGCCCATTTTGTGCAGTTATCTTCAGTTTCGTTTGGATTTGCACAAGTTGAAATAAATTTATCAGCATTGCTAAAATGTATATCATTTCCGCTTTTATCATATAAATCAATATTTATTACATCAGCTTTTTTATTGAGATTTACCTTACTCATACGCATAGTTATAAAATCTTTTGTTTTACCATTATCAATATTATCTACCCATTCTTTAAAATTATTTGAAGTTTGAACTACTATTGTATTTACTCCACCAAATTGTAGATTTTGATATTTGCGTAATGCTTTTGGATTACTTGTTGCAGATTGAATCATATGAGCTGCTGTTATTACATTATTTGCTCCAATATTAGTAAATTCACCCTTTAATCTACCCGTTTTATTACTAGCACTAAAATCAATCATAGGCATAGAATAAAAACTATCTACTTTTAAAGTCCCATCTTTAGAGCTTACGCTAAGCTCTGTTGTCCCTGCTTTAAATTTGCCTTTATTAGCACCAAAATCTAAATAATCTTGATACGAAAATCTACTATCAACGGCACTTGCATTTAAACTAGAATATAAAATACTCATTAAAATTATTGATTTTTTCAACATTTTTTGCCTTTTTTTATAAAAAATAATCGTTATTTTATAATGTTTTTCTTAAATTAAAAATCATAGAATTTAAAAACAATATTTAAATTCTTTAAATCAAATTCTAAAAACAAATTATTCCTTAACTAACTTAAGATATTTTTCCAAATTACAAAGGATTTTAATGAAAGAAAAATTAGCAAAACTATATTTAACATTTTTTTATTCAGGTCTTAGTCCGTTTGCAAGTGGCACAATGGGGACTATTGCGGCATTACCATTTGCTTATTTGTTACTAATTTACACAGATAAAAGCACTTTAATGCTATTAAGTATTGCAATTTTTATTGCAAGTATTAAAATCATTGACGATTATGAAAAAACTCACGAACACGATGCTAAAGAAATAGTAATTGATGAGGTTTGTGGGGTTTTTTTGGCGATTGGTATGAGTTTTAACAACTCTTGGTGGCATTTTGCTTTAGCTTTTATCTTATTTAGGCTTTTTGATATAACTAAGCCAAGTATTATTGGTAAAGTTGATAAAAAGCTAAAAGGTGGCTTAGGCGTTATGCTTGATGATTTACTTGCAGGATTTTTTGCAGGTCTTTTATGCCTTGTAATTCAAGGAATTTATTTAAATTATTTAAAGGATTTATTATGAAAAAAAGTTTAATTTTATTAGCTTCTAGTGCGGCTTTTGCTTTAGATATTGGTGTAGTTTTACCACTTAGCGGTAGCGTTGCAGCGTATGGTAACGCAGCACTTAATGGAATAAAAGTAGCAAATGCAATGCAACCAACTTTAAAAAATGGAGAGCAAATCAATTTAAATATAGTTGATACAAAAGGCGATAAAATAGAAGCCATCACAGCAACTGAAAGAGTTTTACCAAAAGTTAGTGCAATAATTGGAGAAATGATTACTGCAAATACTATAGTGGTTATGAATACAGCTGAAGCGAAAAAAGTGCCTGTAATTGCACCAGCTGCTACGAATGATAAATTATTAAAAGGCAAAAATTACGCTGCTAGAGTGTGCTTTAATGATAGTTTTCAAGGCGAAGCTATGGCAAAATATTTATTAGCTCAAGGTAAAAAAACAGCAGTAATTGTAAAAGACCAAGCGACTGATTATTCACTAGGTTTATCAAAAGCTTACAAAAAAGAATTTGTTCAAGGTGGTGGAGAAATATTAAAAGAATTAATCATTACAAGTGGAGATAAAGATTTTAACGCTATTTCAGCTCAAATTGCTAGTTTAAATCCTGATGTAGTGTATTTGCCACTTTATTATCAAGAAGCAGCGCTTTTTGTAAGACAAGCAAAAATCGCAGGTGTTAAAAGTATAATCGCTAGTGCTGATGGGGTTGCTGATGAGCAATTTATCAAACTTGCAGCAGAGTATTCAAACAATCATTTATATACAGATAGCTTTGATGCAAATGTTCCACCAACAGAACTTAGCAAAAAATATTTAGCAGAATATGCAAAAGCTTACAATGGAAGTCTTCCATCAAATTTTGCTGCAATGGGTGCTGATGCTTATTTTGTATTAGTAGAAGCTGCAAATCGTTGTGAGCAAATCACTAGCGAATGTATAAATCAAGAGATTAAAAAAACTAAAGATTACGAAGGCGTTAGTGGAATTATTAGCATAGATAGCACAGGAGAGACAAAAAGGTCTTTAATTATTAAAGAAGTAGTAAATGAAAACGCAGTTTATAAAGATAGCGTAAAGTAAGGGAGCAAAATGAAAAAAATATTATTTTCTTTAGCATTATTAACAAGTATGAGTGCTGATATTTTAAGAGTAGCAACAGCACCTAATTATCCGCCTTATGAATATTTAGAAAACAACGAATTAAAAGGCTTTGATGTTGATATTATTAAAGAAATTGCTAAAAGAAATAATTTAGAAGTGGAGTTTAAATATATGGATTTTGACGGATTAATCCCAAGTCTTAAGAGCAATAAAGTGGATTTAATCGGAGCAATTATGAAAAAAACTCCAGCAAGAGCTAAGGCAGTAGAATTTACAATTAATTTTAAAGATAGTTCTAATTATTTCATAAAAAGAATAGAAAATAATGAAAATCAAGAAATTAAAAATTGTAAAGATTTAGATTTTACTAATACGCTTTTTGGGGCTGAACTTGGCTCGGTGCAATATGATATAGCAAAAAAATCTAGCCAAAAAGAAGTAAAAGGCTTTGCAAATTCTAGCATTAGCATACTTTCATTACAAAGCAAAAAAATAGATGCTATAGTATTAGATAAGGTTGCTGCAGTTAATTTTTTAAATAAAAATCCTGATTTGCAAGTAGTTTGCGAGTATAAAGATGAAGACTCACAAGGATTTGCCGTAAATAAAGGTAATACAAAATTACTTGAGATAATAAATAAAAGCCTACAAGAAATGCTAGATGATGGCACAATAAATGAAATTAGTAAAAAGTATAAAATAAATTAATGCTAGTTCATATTTGTTGTAGCGTTGATTCGCACTTTTTTTTGCAAGAATTAAGAAAATTAATGCCTGATGAAGAACTCATCGGGTATTTTTATGACCCAAATATTCATCCTTTTAGCGAATATGAATTAAGATATTTTGATGTAGCAAGGTCTTGTAAAAAGCTTGGTATTAAGCTAATTAAAGGTGAATATGATTATGCTGAATGGTTTAATTATGTAAAAGGCTATGAAAATGAGCCTGAGCGTGGGAAGAGATGTTCTAAATGTTTTGATTTTAGAATGCAAAGTTCTGTTGAAATGGCTTTAAAATTAGGGCAAAAAACATTTACAACCACACTTTTATGCTCTCCTAAAAAAGATTTAGAGCAATTAAGAGTATCTATGCAAGAAGCTTTAAAAGGGACTGATTTAGAGTTTTTTTGTGTTGATTTTAGAAAAGATGGTGGAACTCAAAGGCAATTAAAATTAGCAAAAGATGATTTATTGTATCATCAAAATTATTGTGGCTGTATTTACGGCTTAGCTCAACAAAAAAGCGAAGAGCATTTGATAAAAGAATTAAGCTCAAGTATATATAAAAATCAAATTCTACCTGGCTCAATAGAAGAAAAATTGCAATTTTTTAAAAAAGTCGTAAGATTAGAAAGCAAAAATCAACAATTTAGCATTATTAGAGAAAAGTTTTTAAATTATCGTTTGCTTTATGCAAGAATTAAAGCTAATAAAAATACTGCAAAAGCTTTTGTTTTGTTTTATTCGCATTTTAAATCACGCAAAATTAATCTAAGTCTTGACATAAGTAAAGAGCTAATAATGTGTAATAAAGATGAATTATGTGTAATATCGTTTAAAAAAGCGAATGAGTTTTTTAAATACGAAAATTATGAAGAATTTTTAAAAAATCCACCAAGTATTAAAAAGCAAATAAGCTTTAGAGCAAAATTATTTAATCACTATAACCTAAGTCCTATTATAATTATTGAAAATATCCCCGAAAAAATTGAAATAATTGCAAAAAGCATAATTTTTGAGGATACTAGATTTATACAAGGAAATTAATGGAACTTAGCTCAAATGATTTAAATATTTTATTATTTATATCTTTTGTTGTTTTTTCATCGCCTTATATAGCAAAGCTTACTAGCTTACCTATTTTAGCGGTTGAAATTATTTTAGGAAGTATTGCTGGTGCTATTGGAATAATCACAAAAACACCTGCTTTTACCCTAGCTTCTCATATTGGATTTTGCTATTTAATGTTTATAGCAGGGCTTGAAGTAAGCCTTAAAGAATTTATAAAATTAAATGCAAATGAGCTAAAAAAAATATCTTTATTTTATTTAATTCTTTACGCTTTAGCTATTAGTATTTCATTGATACTAAAACTTAGCTTAGTAGTTGCAATAATAATTCCTGTTATGAGTATAGGGCTTATTAGTATTTTATATAAAGAATACGAAATTACTCCAAAATGGCTTAGTTTTACTATGGTTTTAGCAGCACTTGGCGAAGTAATAAGCATTGTTTTAATAACTCTTTTAAATAGCTTTTCAAACTCAAGTAGCACAATGCAAGTTGTTACTTCTGTATTGTCAATACTATTCTTTTTAGGGATTTTTGTTGTAATTTATTATATTTTTAATGCGATTTTTTGGTGGTTACCTTGGCTTAAAGAAATTTTAATGCCTGATTATGATAAAGCAGAGCGTAATGTAAGGCTTAGTCTTGCATTGTGGATGCTAGCAGTTGCTTTAATGCTTTATTTTGATTTTGAAATAGCTTTAGGAGCGTTTTTAGCTGGTATGTTTATATCTAGCTTTTTTGGGCATAAAAAGGATTTAGAGCATAAATTAAGTTCATTAGGACACCCATTTTTAATACCTATATTTTTCGTATATGTTGGGCTAAGCCTTGATTTTAGCTTGGTTAATAAAGAGCTTATATTAATGTCATTTGCTATTATTCTTACTATGTTAGTTTGTAGAATAATTAGTTCTTTTGTATTTTATAAAGACTTTAAAATATCTTGTATTTTATTAGCTTTTACATCTTGTATGCCGCTTACTTTATTAATCGCAATTGCAACTTTAGGAATGAAATTAAACTTAATTGATAATTCTTTTTATTTAGCTTTGGTTTTATCATCTTTAATTGAAGCTGTCATATTTATGTGGGCTATTCCTAAAATTTCGTTACTTATTGAAACACATAAGCAAAAATCTAAGTAAGTTTTTTACAATATTTCACAAATTCCTTTTAAAATATACATAACTATTAAAAAAGGAGTTAAAAATGGAAAAAGCAAAATTAATTTACGATGGTAAAGAATTTGAATTTGATGTATTAAGTGGAACTAGAGGTGCAAAATCAATTGATTTTTCGTCTTTATATTCAAAAACAGGTGCATTTTCTTATGATGAAGGATTAACTAGCACTGCAACTTGTAAATCAAGTATTACTTATATTGATGGAGAAGCAGGAGAATTAAGGCATCGTGGTTATTCTATTGAATGGCTAGCAGAAAATAAAACTTTTTTAGATGTAGTGCATTTATTATTACATAAAGAATTACCAAGTCCTGAAAGATTAGAAGCGTTTAGATATGAGCTTAAAAAAAGAAGCTTTATTCACGAAGGTATGCATAAATTGTTTGACGCTTTCCCTGACAATGCTCATCCTATGGCAGTTATGCAAGCAGCAGTTGCAGCACTTTCAACATTTTATCCTGACCATTTAAATATGGATAAGCACGAAGATTATATGGAAATGGCAGCCAGAATCGTAGCAAAAATACCAACAATAGCCGCTAGTGCGTATCGCTATAAAAATGGCTTTCCTATGGCATATCCTAATCTTGATCGTGGATTTACCGAAAACTTTTTATATATGCTAAGAACCTATCCATACGAGCATGTAAATCTAAGACCTATTGAGGTAAAAGCACTAGATACGGTTTTAATGCTTCATGCTGATCACGAACAAAATGCAAGCACAAGTGTAGTGCGTTCAGTCGGTAGCACTCACGCTCACCCATATAGCTGTATTAGTTCAGCAATTGGTGCATTGTGGGGACACGCACACGGGGGTGCTAATGAAGGTGTGATTAGAATGCTTGAGACAATTGGCACACCTGATAGAGTTGATGAGTTTATTAAAAGAGCAAAAGATAAGAATGATCCATTTAGACTAATGGGCTTTGGGCATAGAGTTTATAAAAACTTTGACCCTAGAGCAAAAGTTCTTAAAAAACTAAGAGACCAATTAATTAGCGAAATTGGAATTGATGCAAACTTTGTAAAAGTTGCAACTAGAATTGAAGAAATCGCATTAAATGATGAGTATTTTGTAAGCCGTGGATTATATCCGAATGTTGATTTTCATAGCGGCTTAATCTTAAAAGCTCTAGGAATTCCAAATGAAATGTTTGCGGTATTATTCGTAGTAGGTAGAATTCCTGGCTGGATTTCACAACTAATTGAACAAAAAGAAAGCCCATTAAAAATAGTTCGCCCAAGACAAATTTATATAGGCGATTAAAAGAATTTGAATTCGGAAATTCCGAATTCAAATCAATGCTTCAAAACTCTTAAAAAGCTTAATATTAAGGCATTTTAAAAATTATCAAAAGTTAAAAATTAATTATTATTGTTATATTCATTTTTACTAATATATTTTATAATGAAGAAAAATAAAAAAGGATTAAAAATGCGTATTAGACAACCACATATTCCTTATGTTTCAAATAAAATTTCAATAGATTTATTAAACTCAAAATTTGTAAAATTAGTAAATGGTTTAGAGCCAGTTAAAGAAGTAGTTTCAAAAATTATTACAGCCTTAGTATTAAAAGAAAAATCACTTGATGAAAAGGTAAATGAGATTTTAGCAGAGCAAGAAAGCCAAATGGATTTAATGCAAGTTGATAGAAAAAATATGTTTTGGTTACTTAAGAAAAAACTAGCAGATGAATATAAAATCCAAATGAATTATGAAGATAGATATAATGCCTTATCTCACGCTATTTTGGACGCTTTGGTTGATGAAGATTTAATCAATTTTAATGTATCAGAAAATAGAGTAAAAAATGTGATTTATTCAAGTATGATTGAATACTTAAAAACTTACGAAGATATTGAAGACCTAGTATTTGATAAAATTAATAATTACAAAAGAAAAATCGTTCCTGGTAGCGAAGAATACGATTTAATTTACGAAAAGCTTTATGAAGAAGAGCTTAAAAAAAGGAAGATGTTATAAACAATCTTCTTAGCACTTTTGTGCTAGGACTAGGTCTTAGTCTTACTCATTGTTTTTTTATGTGTGGTGGGATAATTCTTTTATTCAACCACAAAAAGAGTAATTTTTTTGATATTTTTATATATCATTTTAGTAGAATTTGTGCTTATATTTTAATAGGTCTTATAGCTTATTTTTTAGGTTATTTTTTAAATTCTTTAAACTTACAAGTATTTTTATATTTTATCTTAGGTGCTTTTTGCGTTATTTTAGGATTTGCTTTAATTGTTAAGGGACAACTACTAGCTTTTATAGAAAATCAATTCATATATAAAAAAATAATGGTATTTTTAAACAATAAAAAAACTTCAAAATATAAAGGCTTTATATTTGGCTTTTTAAATGGATTTTTTCCTTGCGGTTTAGTATATTTTTTCGTAGCAAAATCAATGATTGCAAAAAGCGTTAATGAAGCTTGGCTTAATATGTTAATTTTTGGGCTTAGCACTCTTCCTGCTATGCTTTTAGGCTCTATATTTATAAATAAAATTAGAAAAATTAAAAATATTCAATATTTATTTTTTGCTTTAATTATTGTTTATGGATTTTATTTGTGCTTTTTAGCACTTAAATTAAGTAGGTAAAAATGTATAGATTAAATGAATATAAAAATGCAATTGAAAACACAAATATAGTTTCAAAAACAGATATAAATGGGATTATTACCTTTGTAAATGAAGAATTTTGCAATCTTTGTGGTTTTAGTGAAGATGAACTACTAGGACAAAATCACAATATTATCCGCCACCCTGATACGCCTAAGAGTGCTTTTAAAAAATTATGGGATACTATTTTAGCTGGGCGTGTTCATAAAGGAGTGGTTAAAAATAAAAAGAAAAATGGGGATTTTTTCTACGCACAAACAACAATAATTCCAATTTTTGATGAAGATGGAACAATATTTGAATTTATAGCTATTAGACACGATGTTACTAAACTTTTTACCTTAAATGAAGAGCTTGTTGCAACTAAACAAAAGCTAATGCAATTAAATGAGAATTTAGAACAAGTCGTAGCTCAAAAGACAAATTCTTTAAAAATACTCAATGAGAATTTAGAAAAGAAAATAGAAGACGCAATAGCAATCAATAACGCTCAACAAAAAATAATATTTCAGCAAAATCGCCAAGTTATATTAGGACAAATGCTAGAAAATATAGCTCATCAATGGAGACAACCTTTAAATGAATTATCTTTAGCTATTTATTTATTACATAACGAAAAAAAAGATAAACATTATAAATTATGTCAAAAATTAATCCAAAATATGAGCCAAACTATTAATGATTTTAGGGACTTTATTAATCCTAATACGCCTTTAGAAAAGCATAATTTAATAAAAATAATTAAGCATAGTTTATATATAACATACCAAGCATTGAAAAAAAATAATATAAAAACTACATTTGATATTGATACTAAAAAATGCTGCTTATTTTGTAATTTTAATGAATTAGTGCAAGTTCTTGTAAATATTATAAATAATGCTAAAGATGCTTTTTTAGAACAAGAACTAGATGATAAAATACTACATTTTAAAGTATTTAAAGAAAAAAAGAATTTGATTTTGCAAATTAGCGATAATGCAGGGGCAATTCCTTCTAATATAATAGAGCATATATTTGACCCATATTTTACAACTAAACACAAAAAACAAGGCGTAGGACTTGGGCTTTACATTTGTAAGCAAATTTTAAATAAAATAAATGCAGATATAAGATGTTTTAACAAGGGCAATTGTGCATATTTTGAACTTATTTTTAAAGGAGAAGAATGTTAAGTTTATTAATTGTTGAAGATGAGAAAAATATAGCTCATCTAATGGGAGATATTTTAGCACCTTTGTTTTATGAAGTGCATTACGCTCAAGATGGCTTAAGTGGATTAAATAAATTTAAAAAACTTCGTCCTGATATAGTAATTTGTGATGTATTAATGCCACTAAAAGATGGTTTAAGCCTTGCAAAAAGCATTAAAGACCTAAGCCCAAATACGCCTATTATAGTAATTTCAGCTCATAGTGATAAAGAAAAATTACTAAAAGCTATTGATGTTAATGTGAATAAGTATTTAATCAAACCTGTAATTCCAGAAGAATTAATCGCAAGTGTAAAAAGCCTGGTTTCTAATATGAGTAAAGTTACTAAAATAGGTGATTATACGATTGATTATATGAAATCAACTTTTAAAACATTAGAATTTGAAGTTGAACTTACAAAAAAAGAATTAACTTTATTAAAAGCCCTTAGTGAGCCTATAGGAAAAGTTGTAAGTCTTGATGAAATAAAAGAGATTTGCTGGGGCAAAAGCGATGTAAAAGATGGTTCTGTAAGAACATTTATAAAGCGTTTTAGAGATAAATTGGGTGTAAATATTATAAAAAATATTACTTCAACAGGTTATAAAATAGTTTTATAATATAGAATTATCGTATTTAATACCCATTCTAATAAATATAGTATTAGAATTGCTTATATTAACGCTTACAGCTTCATCGCCTGGAGTGTCTTTGCCTATTAATAGCGATTTAACAGAATCATAACTTAATAATGTAGAACATAATTCCCCTGGTTTTTCAATTTTTTTAACTATCAAAAAATCTCTAAAAGTGCTAAAGTGTAAGCATTTTTCAGATTTAACAAAAAACCACATATCCTTATCAAGCCCTACTTTAGTCATCAATGGAATATCTATAAAATTTTCATTATTAGAATAATATGTATCTACATCATTAATCAATGTAGCTAAGTTTCTGATTGATTTTGACATTTCTGCTTCATTTTTTGAATTATATACCTTAAGACCTAGTAAAATAAGTAACGCAAGTACCACAATACATACAATAATAATTTCTATTACTAATGCTTTTTTATTCATTACTTAATCTTCCTTGCTGCTTAAAAGACCTGCGTTAGGCAACTTAAAGCTTCTATCCTTTGCATAAATTCTTTGATTATTAATTAAATCGTATTTCCAAATAGGTGCATTTTGTTTAAAATCTTCAATAAACTTAGCAAATATATCTAAGCCGTTTTTTCTATGTGAGCTTGCAATCCCTGCAAAATAAGAGCATTCACCTACTAATACATCTCCTTTTGCATGTGCAAAAAATAATCTAATATTTAAATTCCTAGTTTTCTCACACCAATCATCAAACCATTTTTTTAAAATTGGCTCATATATATCAAAACTAAGACCGCTAATATTGCCTTCTGCTCTAATTATCCCGCTAAAACTTAAAAATGCTCCATAATTTAACTCTTTGCAAATTCCACAAAACTCATTATATAAAGCTTTTTCATCAAGAGCATTATTAAATATTTGAAATTCTTTCACGCTCAACCACCACAAACAGGAGGTAGTATGCTTACTACATCGTTATCTTTTAATGCAATATCTAAACTATCTATGAAATTATCATTTATAGCAATAGCACTAATCTCTAACCATTCTTTTAAATCTTCAATTTTCAATAACTCATTTTTTAATTCACGAACATTTTTTACATTTAATTCAATAGAATTTTTATTAATAGGTCCTAAAAAATTAATCTTTACCATTTTCATATACCTTTTCTAATAAAATATTTTCAGGAACAGGTCTGCTAAAATAATACCCTTGATACTCATCGCAACCTAAGTGTTTTAAGAAATTTAAAATCTCAATATTTTCTACACCTTCAGCTACAGAGCGTTTATTTAAAGATTTAATAACATTTACAATAAACTCAACCAATCTTCTATTTTTTTCATTAGTATCTATATTTTGTATAAAGCACTTATCAATCTTAACAACATCAAAATCTAAATCTTGGTCATTTAAATAAGATAAAGAACTATATCCTTTACCAAAATCGTCCATTGATAAACCTACATTAAGTTTTTTGATTTTATCAATAATAGCCTTACTTGTTGCATTTTCTATTGAAAAGCTTTCTGTGATTTCAAATTCAATTAATCTTGGCGGTATGCCTTGAATGTTTTTTTCTATTGTATGAACTATTCCTTCGCTTAAAAGCTGCTTGGTGCTTAGATTTATACTAAGTTTTAATTCAAGACCTTTTTCTAACCATCTTCTTTGAGCTTCACAAGCCATTTTAATAATTTCATTACCTAAAGTAATAATTAAATTACTTCTTTCGCAAATTCCTATAAATTGGTCTGGAAATATTAATTTATCTCCTTTTTGCCATCTAACAAGAGCTTCTGCTCCTATAATTTTGCCAGATTTTACATCTACTTTTGGCTGATAATATAATAAGAATTCTTTATTTACAATACCATTTCTTATATCTTGTTGTAGCTTTAAATTAGCTTCATTTTGTTTGCCAATTTCTGCCGTATAACCAAATATCCAATTATCTCCACTAGCTTTATCATTTTCTATTGCTAAATCAGCATTTCCTATACATTCGTGTAAATTCTTGCTATCTTTTGGATATATACTAAATCCAACTCTAGCATTAATTTTAAATGGCTCATATTCTATTAAATCATCATTTGAATTAATTTTAATGCTTCTTGCGGTTAGTTTTTGATGATATTTTTTAGCTAATGTAAAATAATCTTCATTTTTATCTACTTCAATTACTAATAAAAACTCATCAGCACTAACCCTAGCAAGGCATTCAAAAGTAGTTTTATTTTGTATAAATTTATATTTATCATATTTTATAAAGTCTAAGCTCTCAAAATGTTCATTATCACCTGTTGCCATACCTTTTAAGGTTGTATAAAGTCTATAAGCTACGATTTTTAAAACTTCATCACCAAAACTTCTTCCATACATTGAGTTATAAATTCTGAAATTATCTATGTTAAAAAATAAAAATAATAATACCTTATTATCTTTTTTTACATAATTATCAAGGCTTTCAGTAACACTTATCATATTCATAAGACCGGTAATATTATCAATATACGCTTGTTTTTTGATATTCCCGTCTTTGGCTTGAATTTGTCTTATAAATCTAAGTAAAGCATAACTTAAAGTTCTAAATTCCTTAAATGCAAAATCACTATTTAATTGTTTATTCTTATTAAAATTAGATATATGTTTATTTAATGCTACATCAAAATGCTTAGTAGCTAATTCTATTTGCGCTCTTACTTCTTTCTTCTTTCTTATTATATATACCAAAATGCCTAAAAATCCAATTAATATAGAGCAACCTAAAAACGCACCTTGTATTAATGCCGATTCAAATCTTTTACTTTTTACTTCTTCTAAAGCTTCTTTTAATACATCGCTTTTAACGGTAAATTCTAAAGCCAACCACCAATTTTTATCATAGCAAGTGTAAGCTTCATTTTCATATACACAATACCATCTTTCATTACCTAAAAAATTAAAATTATCATCTAATCTTTTTGCATTAAAATAAGAAAGTTGAGCATTGTGAAGATTTTTAATATTATTTAATGCTACTACCCTTTGAGTTTCTTCATATTTTTTAGGATTTAAAGTAACTCTTAATATTTTTTTATTATCTAATTCAACATACCTAGCGTAGTAATAATAAGTCGGGTCAATTCCATCAAAAACGTCAATATCAATAGGATAACCCATGTTTGCTTTTAAAAATTCTAAAGCTTTTTGTTTATCTTCGTGAGTGTTTAAATAATTTAATGCGAAATTGTAAGCACTATCTACAAATTCTTTGGCACTATCGTCTAAATATGAAAATTCTGCATCTAAATATTTTTTAATATTTTTAAGTTCTTCTTTGATATATTTATTTGATGATAAATTGATTTGTTCGTTATATTCTTGTTCTAAATTTTTTACTTCTTCCGTATAACTTGATTTAATAACAAATATTCCAACACTAAAAATTAATGCGAAAAATATTATAGAATAAAGAGTTAAGCTCTTTATTGATTCTTCTAAAATTGACTTTCTTTCTTTCATAAAATACCTAATATATGATAAATTTAATATGATATTATAGCAAAATTATTAATACCGAAAGGAAATTGTAATGAAATATATTGAAAATAATATTAAAACACCAGCTTACATTTGCTACGAAAGCAAACTAAAAAATAACCTTGAAATCTTTAAAAAAATTCAAGAAGAAAGTGGAGTTAAAGTCTTATTAGCTTTAAAAGGATTTGCATTTAGTGCTGCTATGCCTTTAATTAAAAATTACTTAAAAGGCTGCACTTGCAGTGGGTTATGGGAAGCAAAATTTGCTAAAGAATTTGTAGATAAAGAAATCCACACTTACGCACCAGCATTTAGCAATGATGATTTAGAAGAAATATTAAATCTTAGTCATCATATAGTGATTAATTCATTGAATGAATATAAAAAAGTTGTAAATCATAAAAATTATAAAAATCAATCTTTAGGAATTCGCTGTAATTTAGAGTTTTCAGTAGCTCCAAAAGAAATTTATAATCCTTGCGGCAAATTCTCAAGGCTTGGCATTAAAGCAAAGGATTTATTGGATAGCGAAATAATAGTTGATGGGCTACATTTTCACGCTTTATGCGAAGAGAGTTTTGAGAGTTTAGAAAAAGTCTTTAAAGTATTTGAAGATAATTTCTTAAAACCATATCTAGCAAAACACCCATTAAAATGGATTAATTTTGGTGGCGGTCATCATATCACAAAAAAAGGCTATAAAGTAGAAGAATTAATTCAATTCTTAAAAGCTATTAAATCAAAATATAATCTTGAAATATACCTTGAACCAGGAGAAGCTATTGGTTGGCAAACGGGGGATTTAATAGCTAGTGTTTTAGATATTGTTGAAAATGAGAAAAAAATAGCAATTTTAGATATTTGTGCTGAAGCTCATATGCCTGATACTATCATTATGCCTTACACTAGCGAAGTAAAAAATGCAAAAATCCTAGCAAGTCGTGATGAATTAGCAAAAACACAAAGCACTAAAAATAGCTATCTTTTAACAGGTAATTCTTGCCTTGCAGGAGATATTATGGGAGAATATGAGTTTAATCAAGAACTAAATATAGGAGATAAGATAATATTTTGCGACCAAATTCATTACACAATAGTAAAAAATACAACTTTTAACGGAGTAAAATTACCAAGTTTAATTTATGTTGGTGAAGATGGTAGCATTAAAAGTCAAAAAGAATTTAATTTTAATGACTATTCAAGGAGAAATTAAAAATATTTTGATATAAATTAAAGAATAAAATCATTTTAGGAAGATATTATGAAAAAGTTTTTTGTATTAGCATTTTTATTTACCTGTTTAAATGCTAGTGATTTAACAACTACAGGAAGAGTTACTAATATTACTAGCTATGAATTAGGAGAAATTTGGACAATATTAGCATCAAGTTACATTGCTTCACTTGCTTTAATTGTCTTAATTGCAGTGCTTTGTGCGTTTTCATTACATTATATGGTAATAGGACCTAAAACATTTAGTCACGAAGGCAAAAAAATATATGCCTTTTCATTATTTGAGCGTGGTTTTCATTTCATTGCTGCACTTGCTTGGATTATATTAATTCCAACAGGCTTAATTATTATGAATGGTCATTATTTTGGTGGTGGAGTATTTGTTAGACTTTGCAAAAATCTTCACGGAGTTGCTACTATTTTATTTTTTATCTCAATTATTCCTATGTTTTTTTGTTGGATTAAAAGAATGTTACCTGCTAGTTATGACATAAAATGGCTTATGATAGTAGGTGGATATTTAAGCAAGGTTAAAAGACCTGTTCCAGCGGGAAAATATAATTTCGGTCAAAAAATGTGGTATTACATAGCCGTTTTTGGTGGAGCTATTATGATAATTACTGGTGCGTTTATGTTCTTTTTAGATTTTCAAAGCGAATTTTTACAAAATATGTTAGGAATTAGCCATATTAATATTTTAAGACTTAGTGCAATAGTTCATAATATCTTAGGCATTGTTTGTGCTGCTATGTTTTTCGTGCATTTATATATGGCTGTATTTGCTATCAAAGGCTCAATTCACGCAATGATAACAGGATATAAAGAAGAAGAAGAAGTATATATTTTGCATTCTTATTGGTATAAAGAACTTACAAAAAATGGAAAAATAACACCGAGTTATAGCTATGAAAAATAAAACACCTAAAATCAAATTCTGGTTAGAAGAAGACGGCGAAATTTTTGGAAAAGGTAATTATGAGATATTAAAAGCCATAGAAAAATTTGGCTCAATTAATGAGAGCTCAAAACAACTTCGTATGAGTTATAAAAAGGCTTGGACTAAGAAAACTAGCACAGAAAAATTTTTAGGCGGAGATATATTTATTAGCAAAAAAGGAGCTAGTAAAGATAGCGGAACTATTCTTAGCCCTAAGGCTTTAGAATTTATGAAAAATTATGAATTATTAGAAAAAGAATTAGAAGAATTTTTAGAAAAAAGATTTAACGAACTATTTAAAAAGGAAGAATAATGAAACTAGATTTTAGCGGCAAGGCTTGTCCGATACCTGTAATTGAAACAAAAAAAACATTAATTAATTTAGCAATTAATGATGAATTAGAAATCATAGTTGATAACGAAGCAGCAAAAGAAAATATCCAAAGATTGCTTAAGAATTTAAATCAAGAATTTGAACTTAATGGATTTTGCTTTAAATTAAGAAAAAGCGAAATAAAAAGCTCAAAAGATGAAGCAAAACAACAAGAAGGAATATTTTTAAAATCTTTAAAAGTTGGCGAAGGCGAATTAGGAGCAATGCTTTTAATTGGATTTTTAACTGCCGTAAAAGAAAGAAAAATTCAAAAAGTTGTATTAATAAACGAAGCAGTTTTTATAGCTTGTGATGATACTCATCCAGCATTTAATGCTTTAAAAGCTTTAAGTGATGATGGAGTTGATATTTTATGTTGTGCGAATTGCTTAAATTATTTTCAAGTTAGTCCAAAAATTGGTAGAAGTTCAAACGCAGTTGAGATAATAGATACTTTATTTGAAACAAAAATGGTAAATCTATGAAACTTACTCAATTTAGCAAGCACGCAGGTTGAGGAGCTAAGCTAAGTCAGGCTGACTTACACAACGCATTAGCTAATATTAAACCTAGTGAATTTGTATTAAGCTCAACTACTAGTAATGAAGATGCTTGTGTTATTGATTATCCTAGGGTAATTTCTACTAATTTAGAAGATTTTGCCTTAGTTCAAACACTTGATTTTATTACCCCAATCGTAAATGATGCTTATGATTACGCTGTAATTGCTGCAGCAAATTCATTAAGCGATATTTTTGCAATGGGTGCAAAAGTTATGAGTGCTATGAATATAGTTGCATTTAGCGAATGCTTATCTCAAGATATTTTAAAACAAATGATAGCAGGGCTTAATGATACTATTAATTTAGCGGGTGGGTTTTGTGCTGGCGGGCATACTTTAAATTCTAGTGAAGTATTTTTAGGGCTTAGCGTTACTGGTTATGTTAAAAAAGATAGTTTTTTAAGCAATAACAAGTCATTAGAAAATGATGTTTTAATAGCTACAAAACCACTAGGAACAAGTCTTAATGCTATGGCTATTAAGGCTAATTTGGACGATGATTTTAGCGAATGTATAAATGGTATGAAAAGTCTAAACAATAAAGCTTTAGAACTTTTAAATGGCATAAAAATCAATGCTTGTACTGATATTACAGGCTTTGGACTTATTGGGCATTTGAGCGAAATGCTAAATGATAAAATATCAATTGAAATCAATTCTGATGCGATAAAGTATTATAAAAACACTTTAAATTACGCTAATTTAGGGCTTTTTGGAGCAGCTAGTTATACAAACAAAAATAGTTTAAAAGGACTTGTAAAATCATTTATTGAAGATGATTTACTTTTGTATTCTCCAGAAACAAGTGGTGGATTAATCATTAGCATTAACGAAAAAGATACTCAAAAAGCTTTAGATATTTTACAAAATGCAAACATAAACGCCTACGCCTTTGCTAGAGTTGTAAAGAAAAACGATAATAGAATTTGTATTTTTTAATAAATCAGTTTTCTAAAAATATTTATCATACATTAACTTAGGGGGGGGGTATAATTATTATCTAATTACAAATAAGAAGATATAATGAAAAAAACCCTTGCTATTTTAGTTGCATTAGTTTTTAGTGCTTGTAATGATTTTAAATTAAGTAATTTAAACCCTATAAAACTTTTATCAAACCCTGATTTAATAAGCAATCAAGCAAAATGTATAAAAGATAAAGATGCAAATTCTTGCATTAAAGTCGCTGATGAATTAGCTAAAAACTCAAATTCTAAAGAAAACTTAGACAAAATAAAACAACTATATAATCTTGCGTGTTCGTTCGGCTCAAAAGAGGGTTGTGTTAAATTAAATAATTATTAAAAAGGGGAAAATCCCCTTAACTATGCTTTCATAGGCTCATTAAATACTATGAGTTTTTAATATTCAAATTTAAATTATAAATTCACTTGTAATTATTAATTTTAAGGAATTTAAAACTTAGTAATATAAAAAATTTATCTCATATTTATCGCACAGACTTCTTTATAAAAAATACTAATCAACCCACTTGCTTAGCAACACCACTAAAAATAGTGCCAAATCTTGAGTGAATTTTTTACTCTTTGATTGTTAGATTAAATACAACCATCAAGATAACAATTACATACCAAGTGATTAATCACTATAAAAACTTTTCAACAAGCTAATTAAATAATTTCAATCTAAATCAAGGGAAGATTATGAAATTAATAGAAATTTCTAGTGATGAGTTTTTTAATTTCGCAAAAGATATGCAAAATACTTTTCAAATAAGTCTTAGAGATAAAACTGATGAAAATATAATCACCATTGATGAGATTTTCAAATCTTTAGAGAATAAAAATGCTAAAAATTTTTATGTATATGACAATGGTGTAAAAATAGGTGGAGTATGTCTTTTAATAGATAAAAATACCCAACAAATAATCTTGATTTATTTTATATACTTGAAGAATTTCATAATAAAGGCTATGGTTTTAAAACTTGGCAAATGGTGGAAAAAACTTTTCCTAAAACTAAAGTTTGGACTACAACCACACCTTATTTTGAAATAAGAAATATCCATTTTTATGTTAATAAATGTGGTTTTAAAATAGTTAAATTATCAAATTTATCCGATAAATTTAATGATATTGAAGAATTAGAATGGTTTTTTGATTTTGAAAAAATAATGAATAATTAAAATTAAATTCTAGGGGCAAATGCCCCTAATATTATGCTTTTACAGGTTCAGTGAATACTACGATTTCAGGTTTTTCGCCTTCAAATTTTTTGATATTTACTAAAGCTGTATGAGAGATATTTCCATTTGCAAGCTCACTTGTTGGAATATCTATTGTTAGCACATTCGCACATCCGTATTTGCAATCATTATTATCATCAGGGTCATACCAGCCACCTTCTTGTAATACTACTACGCCTTTTAATACATCATTGCTTACAACTGCTCCTGCAATAACTTTACCGCGAGCATTGAAAACCTCAACTAAATCTCCATTTTTAATACCTTTAGCCTTAGCATCTTCGCTATTGATTAAAATAGGCTCGTGTCCATTTACAGCATAAGTTTCTCTTAAACTTGTGTGGCATAGTTGTGAGTGTAAGCGGCTCGTTGGGTGCGGACTAATCATATGAAATTCTGCACTTTTTTCTTTCATACCAAGCCATTCAATTGGTTCAAACCACATAGGATGGGCTTTACAATCTTTATAGTTCATTTTTTCAATAGTTTCACTATAAATCTCAATTAAACCACTTGGAGTTCCCAATGGATTTAAGATAGGGTCTTCTACGAAGTCTTTAAATCTAACGAACTCATAAGCATCTTGAGAAGCTTCAAATTGTAAGGCTTTATTATTTTCCCAAAACTCTTTAAATTCAGGTATTTCTACACTTGAGCTTTTCTTAGCAGCGTTATAGTATTTTTCTACCATTTGCTCTGGAGTTTGATTTTCTGTATAAGCGTTTGCTAATTTTGTAGCTAACATTGCCGCATCTTTTTCACTTGCACCCTTGCTAATCGCACAAAGAGTTCCATAAACTTTAGCAAGTTCAACAAAGATTTGCATATCATCTTTACTCTCTTCAACAGGCATAACAGCAGCTTTCATAGGAACAATATGCATATTAGAATAATCCCCGCTCATAGAAATATCATCTCTTTCATATTGACTTGTAGCAGGTAATAATATATCAGCCATTCTAGCAGTTGGAGTCCAGTAAATCTCATTTACTACAACGGTTTTTAACTTTTGCCAAGCTTTTTTTAAAGTCTTTAAATCTTGGTGATGGACGAATGGATTACCACCTACCCAATATACAAAATCTACATCGCTATAAGTGATTTTTTTACCATTATGATCTATTGTCTTACCAGGATTTAATAACATATCAGCAATTCTTGCTACAGGAATTTCATTATCGCTTGTCTTTGATAACCACTCAGGTAGATTTTCACCTGCACCACTATTTCCAGGTATAAATTTACCATTTTTATCAAATGTTCCTTGTTTAACGCCTTTAAACACGCCTTTATCCCAAAGACCATTCATACTAGCGTTAATTCCGCCTACTATTGGAGCATTAGTTGTAGCAACACCACCATTTGAATAATGATAGCTTAAACCAAATCCACCACCATCTTTACCAATATGACCTAGCATTGCACATAAAGTTACAAGCATCCAATGAGGTTGCTCTCCGTGATGAGCTCTTTGCATACCCCAACCACTCATTACTAAGCTTAGATTTTCTCTTAATTCTTTAGCTAAATTCTCAATTACACTTGCTTTAATTCCACAAATATTTTCAGCCCATTTGCTATCTTTTTTAACACCATCAGTTTTACCCATTAAATAGTCTTTAAACTTATCAAATCCTACTGTGTAATCATCCATAAACTCAGCATCATAAAGCTTATTATCAATTAAATATGTAGCCATACCCATCATCATTGCTACATCAGTATTTGGGCGTGGAGCTAACCACTCGCCTTTACCTTTAAAGAATTTTACAGTGCTAGATGCGTATGGATCTATGCAAATTACTTTTATTTTGCTTTCTTTAATTTTTTCCATATAAGCACGACCTTCGCCATCACTAACAGTCCAAGCAATTTTTAAAGTATCAATAGGATTTGCACCCCAAATAACTATAACTTTTGTATTTTCTAATACTAAATCCAAGTTAGTTTGTTGTTCATAAACTTCAATAGAGCCAACAACATGAGGCATAATAACTTGTGATGCACCAGTAGAATAATCACCAAGTGAGCCTACAAATCCACCCGTTAAGTTCATAAATCTATGAAGCAATATTCTTGAATTATGCACATTTCCGCTTGATTTCCAACCATAGCTACCTGCAAAAATCCCATTAGCCCCTTTTTCATCTCTGGTTCTTTTTAAGCTTTCTGCAACTAATTTTAAAGCCTTATCCCAGCTTACCCTAACCCACTCATCTTTACCACGAAGTTCAGGTTTATTATCTAGTGGATTTTCTAAGAAACTTTTTCTAACATAAGGATATTTAACACGATTAGCATATACTAAATCAGATGTGTAGTGTTGTAAATCATTTTTTAAATTCTTAGTTTGATTTGCAGCAAATGGCTCACTTTTTACTACTTTACCATCTTTTATAGTAAGTTTTAAAATACCCCAATGTGCACCTGTTACAACTTCGCCATTTTTTACTAAACCACTAGCAACTGCTTTGCTTTCAGCTCCTAATACATTTATTGGTGCAAAACTCATAGCACCAACTGCAGCTGAACCTTTTAAAAAACTTCTTCTATTTAGCATAATGTCTCCTTTATTTCATATCTTTTGCGTGTTTTTGTAAGTATTGCACTACTAATTGTCTATCAGCTTTATCAATTCCTGTTCTTGTTTCCATTGCCTTAAATGTAGCTGGCCATTGGTTTGCATTAAATTCGCTAACAGGATGAAGTGGATGACAAATGCCACAATTTTCTTCAAACATAGCTTTACCTTTTTCAAAAAGAGGCTTTGCTGATTTTTCTAAATCCACTAGCTCATCTTTTTTAGCAAATACTTTAATACTAGCAATTTTAAAACCATTTTTTAAATCTTTCTCAATTTTAAAATCTAATTTAGATTTTTTACCAAATGCTGCTACTAAAATCCTATTTTTATCATTAAAATATAAAATATTACCTTGATTAGGATTGTAATATCCTTTAATTTTAAGTTCAGCTAAATCGCCGTCTTTTACTATCTCAAAAGCATTAGTTGGTAGTAGCTTACCTTCTGCTTTTTTCGCATCTACTGAAGTGTAAAGATTAATAATTTTACCGCTAAATTGCTCTGCTGCAAACATTGAAGCACATAAAGCACAGCTTAACAAAAACTTTTTCATAAATCTCCTTAAATAAAAATTAATTTTTAAAACTTGTTAAAAATTATAAAATTATTACACTAATTAGTTAATAGTTTTTATTTATAAAATATTTTATTGAATATTTAATTTGCCTTAGATTAAGGTGCTTGCTAAGAATAATTTTAGAATGCAAATATTATTTGGAATAATAATAAAACTTAAGAATTTGAAAAATCACTTTCAAATTCTTGAAGATAAATTACTTTAAAACTTTTGGAAGAGTTATGCCTGTTTGATTTTGATATTTACCTTTTTTATCAGCATAAGAAGTAATGCAAGGCTCATCACCTTGTAAAAATAACACTTGAGCTATACCTTCATTTGCATATATTTTTGCAGGTAGTGGAGTGGTGTTGCTAATTTCTATTGTAATATGACCGCAAAATCCAGGCTCAAAAGGTGTAACATTTACAATAATTCCACATCTTGCATAAGTGCTTTTACCAAGACAAATTGCTAATACATCTCTTGGCATTTTAAAATATTCAACCGTTCTTGCAAGTGCAAATGAATTCGCAGGAACAATACACTCATCACCTACAAAATCAACTACATTTTTATCATTAAAATCCTTAGGGTCAATCATAGTACTATTTACATTTGTAAATATTTTAAACTCACGCCCAACACGAATATCATACCCATAACTAGAAAGTCCATAGCTAACCACATTTTTACCTACATTCTCTTCACAAAATGGAGTTATCATTTCGTGTTTTAATGCCATTTCTTTTATCCAAGCATCACTTTTTAGTCCCATTCATATCCTTTTTATGATTTTTAACTATTATACATTTAATTTTTAATATAGGTTTTATTTTATTATTAGATGAAATTTATGAATTTAAAGGAAGATTATGTTAAGTGCAAGAAATATATTAAAAATACAAATAACTAAAGTTGAGAGTTCGCCTATTATTTCATTAGTTACTGCAAAATTAGAAAACAATAAAACAATCAAATCTTTAATAACTACAGAAAGTGTAGATGATTTAAATCTAAAAATAAATGATAATGCTATAGCAGTATTTAAAGCAAATTCTGTAATTGTTAGCAAAAACGAATGTGCTACTCGTTTAAGTAGTGCAAATGAACTAAATGGCAAAATCGTAAGTATAAAAAATGGTTCGGTATATAGCATAATAGAAATTAATTGTAATGGAATTTTAATTACAGCTAGCATAACCAATGATAGTGCAAATAAGATGGATTTAAATATAAGTGATAATGTAAATGTTTTAATAAAAGCAAGTGATATTTTAATAGGAATTAAAGAATAAAATATGAAAATATTTTTAAGCTGGCTAATAAGTGAGATTAAATCAAATGAAAAATCTTTCATAGCTTTTTCTTTTTCTACTAAAAAATTAAATATTTATTATTATTTATTTTTTGCTTTATACTTGCTTATAAAACCTGATAATATCACTAAAATATTTCGTATATTTATAGATGAAAAAGCAGTATATGATGATATATTTTTATTAATTCCTTTTGCAGGACTTCAGATTATTTCTTTTGTGATATTTATCCCATCTTTTATAGTGGTTTTATTTAGCTTATTAATTGATAAAAATAAAATCAATCTTGCTTGTGAATTAGAAGATTTTTTCAAGGCTTTGTTTTATGCGTTTATATTTGTATTTTGCATATTTTGTGCCTTAAGTTTTATTAGTCAATCTAATGAACTTTTCTTTATTTGTTTAATGGCATTTGTATTTATATCTATATTATTATTTATAATTGCTAAAGATAATTTATATTATTTTTTTAGCATTATTTTATATCTTACTTGCTCGTTACTTCTTTATGAGCTCATAGATATTTTTTATATTTTAGTTTCTTTTTTGATTTTACTTATAATTTCAATTTATATAAGGCTTAGAAGTATTTATTTATTTTTATTATCAATGCCTTTGATACTTCATTATTTTATAGAATTTGCACATAGTTATTTTGCAAGCAGTAAAGGTGTGATAAATGCTTTAAGTGAGTTGTTTATTACTTTGGCTATATTTATTTTGATTTTTGCATATGATAAAAGAATTAGGCTAGAAAATCTAGCCTAAGAATTATAGACCTTCAAACGGATTTGTAACTACGTTTTTGCGGTCGCATACATAAGGAATTAAAGCAACTGCTCTTGCTCTTTTAATAGCTAGTTCAACCATTTCTTGGTGTTTTTTGCTTGTTCCTGTTAATCTTCTTGGCATTATTTTAAAACGTTCTGATAATGCGTGTTTTAATAATGCTGTATCTTTATAATCAATAAAATCAACTTTTGCTTCTGTAAATTTGCAATATTTTCTTGAATACTTTCTTTTTTCTGCCATAATTTATCCTTTAAAATGGTATCTCTGCATCATCTGCCGAGTTATAATTATAATTATTTCTTTCTTCAGCAAAATTATTTTGTCTTTGATAATTCTGCTCTTCTCTTGCATAATTATTTTGTTGATAATTATTTTGAGTAGGTCTATTGTAGTTATTATTTGCTTGATAATTGTTTCTAGGAGCATTATTATTTTGCATTTCATCAGGTTTGTTGTCTAACATTTCCATATTTTCAACTACAAGTTGAATTTTTGAACGATTTTGATTGGTTGCTGTATCTACCCAAGTTTGTTGTTGTAAATAGCCTTCAACCATTAGTTTTGAACCTTTTCTTAAATATTGCCCTACAATTTCTGCTAATCTAGCATAAAACACTACATCTATAAATAAAGTTTCTTCTATTCTTTCGCCTGTGTTTGAGCTTCTATATCTACTAACAGCCATTGCATTATTTACTACCGCACTACCTGTTGTACTAATAGTTTTTATTTCTACATCTCTTACCAAACGACCTATTAGAATAACTTTATTCATATCTTATCCTTTATTCTGCTGGAGTTTCAGCCTTAGTTTCTTTTTTGCTTTCTTTTTTACCTAATCTTTTGCCTTGAGAAAGTATTTCCCACGCAGCGATTTCGCGTCTGTTTTCGTATTTAACTATTAAAAATCTAATTACATCTTCAGTGATTTTTAAAACACGCTCAAGTTCTTTAATTAATGAACCTGGAGCTTTAAAATATATTACATAATATACGCCACGCTCATATTTATCAATTTGGTAAGCTAATTTTCTAGTACCCATTTCAATAGTATTTGCAATTTCAGCACCATTTTTTACTAGAGTTTCTTTAACAAACTCAACTCTTGCTTTTAATTCTTCATCAGTTAGCGTTGGCTTTGCGATGAATAAAACCTCATAATGTCTCATGATTCTCCTTTTGGATATTAAGCCTAGATTTACTAAGCAAGGAATTTTGCATAAAGCAAGGCTTGATTTTAGCAGTTTAATCTTAATATTTTATGAGTTTATTAAAAAATATATTTTTAAAAGATTTGAATATGCTATTTCTTTTGAAGAATTATTGTTATTTAGTTTTAATTCATATTCAGCGTTTAATAAAATTGCGAAAATTTCTTCGTAAAAATTAGATAATTTTCTCGCTTGATTTTCTAATTCTACGCAAACTTGTCTTGGTGGAGTGTAACCAAAGGCTATTTTATAATCAATTCTACCATTTGTTTTTAGATTTGCACTTATTGTAAAAAGTCTTATTAAACTTGAATAAAGTTTATTAACTAAAGCGATTTCATCTTCATTTTCTAATATTTTATAAATATATTCATTTGGCTCTTTTGTCTTTAAAAAATTACTCAAAAAATCATCAAACCCTAAAGCATTATCGCTTTCTAAATGCTCTTTAATAGTGCTTAAATCTAGTGTTTGATTTTTATATTTTAAAAGCTCACAACCTGCTTTAAATATATCAAATTCATAATTTTTTTGAAGATATTGCAAGGCTTCTTCACTAGCATTTATTTTATAAAAATTAGTAATTTCTTTTAATAAAGCAATTTGCTCAAAGCTAGTCTTTTTCTCAAAAAATCTAACAAAATTATTATTAATACTTAATTCTAAATCTTTTAAAGCTTTTCCATCATAAATAGCTAATATTAATTGATTTTCACTATTAATATGCTTTAGAATTTCTTTTAAATCCTTACTTGAAATTCCTTTTTCAAATTCTAAAATCAATTGCTTAGAACTAGCAAATAACGAACTCTCACTTAAAAAATCAACAGCTTTATTTAATTTATAATCGCTATCTCTTAAAATCAGCCTTTCATCGTATTTTTTCAGACTTTTTATGATTTCTAAGTTTATAAATATACTTAATCTACACGCCCCATAAAGCATAAAAGCATTAGGGAGATTGTTTTTTATTTTGTTAAATTCTGCTTCATACATCTTTAACTATCCTAGCAAAAACCTTAGCGCTTATTAAATCTACTTCATAAATCTCAACTAAAACCCTAGAAAATAAAGTTACATTAGGATTTGCAATAAATATCCTTGCACCCTTAAACTCATCATCTAAAACACCTATTGTAATATCTTCGTTTTTAGTGATTTTTACATAAAATCTTTTACCAATATTTTTATGAAAATATCTTGCATAAACCCTATCACAAAAATCCATTGCCACCTTATCAGCTTCTCTTTCAAGATTACTAACTTCAAAACATTTATTCTCAAGGTTCGTGCTAAGGTATGTAAATAGTTTATCTTGATTTTTCATAAGAGCTTTTAATAATCTATGCAAAATCAAATCCGAATATCTTCTAATAGGACTTGTAAAATGCGAATACCTTTCAAATCCTAATGCAAAATGCCCTTTATTTTCATGTCCATATTCAGCTTTTTTAAATGAACGAATGATGATTTTATCTACTTCAGCACGGATATTTAATTCATCTGCTAAGCTCTGAATATTTTTGATATTTTCATAGATGTTTTCTCCACCACTAAAATCAAGTCCTAATAATTGCAATTCTTCGTACATAGCAGCGATTTTATTGTAATTTGGGCTTTGATGGTTTCTAAAAATAGCTAAATCAGGGCACATTTTAGCCGCTGCTTTATTAGCAAGTAGCATACAATCCTCAATCAATTGATGAGACCTTGTTGATTGCTCGTAATAGGTCTTAGTAATTTGCCAGTCGCTATCAATCTCCATTCTTAGCTCTTCTGTTAAAAAATTAAAACCTTTATTTAATCTAGCATTTCTTATTTTTTTTGTAAGCTCATTTAAAGAATATAAATAATTGCATTCTTTTAAATCAGTTTTTTTGTCTAAATACTCATCTACTTCATCGTAATTAAATCTTCTTTTTGAATTAATTATGCCTTCATAGATTTCTTCTTTTATTACTTTTGCACCTTCAAAATATATTTTAAAACCAAAGCAAAGCCTGTCTTCATTTGGGTTTAAAGAACAAATTCCTTCACTTAAAACTCTTGGCAACATAGGAATGCTTTTATGTGGAAAATATATACTAAATCCACGCTTTAAAGCTTCGTTATCTAAAGCACTAAAAGCCCTTACATATTCGCTTACATCAGCAATTGCTACATATAAAATCTGATTTTTTTCATCAAAATAAATAGCATCATCAAAATCTTTTGCGTGAATTGGGTCTATCGTGCAAAATGGCAAATGCCTTAAATCAAGTCTATCAGGATAAAAACTAGCATCAACACTGCCACTATAAGCATTTGCTTCATCTAAACACGCTTTATCAAATTCTTCAGTTTTATTAAATAAAGCCATAGAGATTTTTTCATCTACTTTTTCATCACTAATATGCCCTAGCACTTCTACTACATTTGAACTTGCATTATCAACCTTTAAAATAGTGCCAACAGGTAAGGCTTTTAATGATTTTTGAGATACACTAAGTTGTCTTAAAAGTCCTGTTTTAAAGCATTTTCCAAATACTACATTTTTTAGCATTTGAGTAATAACTAAAGAAAATTCTTCTTCTCTTTTTAAGACAAGTATTACAGCAGCACTTGGGCGACCTTTTTGCTTTTTAATCTTTTTTGCAATTACAATATCGCCGTATCTTGCTGAATGTAAATCTTTTGATTTTATGAGTAAATCTCGCTCTAAAAACGACGCTTGTAAAAATCCATCGCCTTTAGAATTTATATCCATTTTGCCATAATAAAATCCATTATTAAAATAGATTTTATTATTGTATTCGCTTACTATTTTTTCTATTAATAAGACTTTAATTATTTCTTTTTGTTTTGAATTAGCATTAAGCTTATTAAAACCTTGCCTAATGTTTTCTAAAAACTCAAGCATCTTGTTCTACTACTTTAATAGCGTCTATTAATTTATCTCCTAATAAGCCATTATTTTTAGCGTCTAATACACATTGAACTATCATTTCTTCATTAAAAAATCCAAAAATATTAATAAGATTTGAAACTATATTTAATGCAATTGCATTCTTTTTTATATCATTACTTGCGTTTTCTGGATTTACACTATAAAAAATAGCATCAATCATATCAACTTCAAGATTCCATTTATCAAATATCATAGAAGTTACTTCTTCGCTACTCATTCCTAAAAATTGCTTTTCATAATCACTTAATTCTTTAATATTTCTTAAATCACTTAATCCATTTTTAAATTCTTCTGCTTTATTTGTTTCAACTAATTCAGAAGATATAATTATCTTGCCAATTTCTAGTAAAAACGATGCTGGAATTACGACTTTTTTAGTATTGTCTGCACTTCTATTAAGCCAATTAATTGCTAATGAATTTTGCATAGTTGAGATTTTTGCAAACATTGCTTCATTCATATTGTAAGCACTTAAATTAATTTTAAAAGAGTTTTTAACAGCTGCATTTAAAGCAAATCCTTTAATAGTTGTCATTCCAAACAAATTAACAGCCCTATCAACACTACTAATTTCTCTTGAAAATCCGTATAAAGGCGAATTTGCTGATTTTAAAATATTTGCAGTTAGCATTGGGTCTTTTTCAACTATTTTCGCTAAATCTTTTAAAGATGAGTTTTCGTCATTACAAATTCTTTGAATTTCTAAAGTGCTTTCATTAAGCGGAGGTAGGCTTTTTATTCTTTTACTAATAAAATCTTGCATAATAAACCTTTTAAGTAAATAAAATTTGATATTTTTTTATTAGATTGTAACTAAAATAGTTATAATTTGCTTAATTAAATCAAAAGAAAAAGGAAAAATATGGCAGTAAATGTTTATTATGATCGTGATTGCGATTTAGGTTTAATTAAAAGCAAAATAGTTGCGATTATTGGTTTTGGCTCACAAGGACACGCTCACGCTGAAAACTTAAGAGATAGTGGTGTAAAAGTTGTAATTGGTCTAAGAGAAGGAAGCTCGGCTAATAAAGCTCGTGCTAAAGGTTTTGAAGTTTTAAGCGTAGCTGATGCGACTAAAAAAGCTGATGTTATTATGATTTTAACTCCTGATGAGTTTCAAGCTCAAATTTTTAATAGCGAAATTAAACCAAACTTAAGCGAAGGAAAAGCTATAGCATTTGCTCACGGATTTAATGTTCATTACGGACAAATTGTAGCTCCAAAAGGAGTAGATATTATAATGATAGCACCTAAAGCACCAGGTCATACGGTAAGAAATGAATTTGTAATTGGTGGTGGTGTTCCTGATTTAATAGCAGTTGCTCAAGATGAAAGCGGTAATGCAAAAGCTCTAGCACTAAGCTATGCAAGTGCAATTGGTGGCGGACGCACAGCTATAATTGAAACTACATTTAAAGACGAAACAGAAACAGACCTTTTCGGCGAACAAGCAGTGCTTTGTGGAGGTTTAACTGCACTTATTGAAGCAGGATTTAATACACTTGTAGAAGCTGGATATGAGCCTGAAATGGCATATTTTGAGTGCTTACACGAAATGAAATTAATCGTTGATTTAATGTATCAAGGCGGAATTGCTGATATGAGATATTCTATTTCAAATACAGCTGAATACGGCGATTATATTACAGGCGAAAAAGTTATAAACGAAGATAGCAAAAAAGCTATGAAAAAAGTATTAAAAGATATTCAAGATGGCACATTTGCAAAAGATTTCATCTTAGAAAGCCGTGCAAATTATCCAAAAATGAATGCAAGACGCAATATTACTAAAAACAGCCTTTTAGAACAAACTGGCGTTAAATTACGCAAAATGATGCCTTGGATTGAAAAAAGCAAATTAGTTCAACAAGATAAAAATTAATGGCTAAAAAAAAGCAAAAAAGCAAAGCTAATTCTAGCTTTGCTAAAACTCTTAAAATAATTTTTTTATTTTTATTATTATTTGGCATAGGGCTTTTGGTATATTTAAATATATACGAAAGTAAAGAGCAAATTAGCGAAACTAAAGAGATAAAAACTCAAAAAGAAATTCAAAAACCAAAACCGCAAACAATAGTAAATGCTATAAATAATTATAAAAATGAAAAAAGCATTGATAAAGAAAAGAATTTAAATCAAAATTTTAGTGATATATTTGCTAATATGGATTTAGAAAAAAATGATGATAATTGTAAGGTAACTAGCGTAACTTGTTTTGATACTAAAGAAACTTCAGCCTTTGGTTCTTTAGCAAGTGCTACTAATATTAAGGCAAAATTAGCAATTATTATTGATGATGTTGCGACAAAAGAACAAAGCGAAGAAATCAAAAAAATTATTAAAAATGGTAAAAAAATCACTCCGAGCTTTTTTCCTAACACAAACAATCACCCAGATACTAATAAATATTCAAAAGAATTTAAATCTTTTATGATACACCTTCCTTTAAGGGCTTTAAAGTTTAATAAAGAAGAGCCGCTAACCCTTACTCCAAGTGATAGTTATCAAGTGATTGAAAATAGGATTAAAAATATCAAAATCGCTTTTCCAAATCTAAAATATCTAAACAATCATACAGGCTCATTATTTAGCGAAGATGAAAACGCTATGAGAAATTTATTTAAAGCATTGAAAAAATATGATTTAATTTTCGTTGATTCAAGGACTAGTGCCAACACAAAAGCACCTACAATTGCAAAAGAATTTAATCAATTTTATATCCACAGAAATGTATTTTTAGATAATTCACAAGATTTAAATGATATTCGCAAAAAGCTAGATGAAGCAGTGGAATTTGCCCTAAAACATAAAAGAGCAATAGCCATAGCACACCCACACAAAAATAGCCTAAAAGCAATTAGCGAATATGACTTTTCTAAAGTTGAGCTAGTTTATATAGATGATATATACAACGATTATAAATGAGTTTAATACTCTTAAAAACCCGCCTGATAAGATTTATTATAAAGGCAATTTAGAGCTTTTAAAAATGCCTAAAATAAGCATAGTAGGCTCTAGAAAAATGAGCGTTTATACAAAAAATCTAACCTTTAAACTAGCACAAAAACTAAGCCAAATAGGTATTTGTGTAGTAAGTGGTGGAGCAATTGGAGTAGATATTGAAAGTGCAAAAGCAAGCCTGCCTTATCATATAGGAATTTTTGCAAATGGGCTTAATAAAATCTATCCAAAAAGCAATGAATTAATCATCAAACAAATATATGAAAACGCCCTAGCACTAAGCGAAAACGAGCCAAATCATATCCCATTAAAACACGATTTTTTAGCTAGAAATCGCCTTGTAGTAGCTCTTGGAGATATTTTAATCATCACCCAAGCAGACCTTAAAAGCGGCTCATTAAACTCAGCAAAACACGCCCTAGAATATGGAAAAGATATTTATGTATTAGCCCAAAGAATAGGAGAAAGTGATGGCACAAACGAGCTAATCGCAAACTATAAGGCAAAAATAATTTATGATATTGATATTTTCGTAGCACAAATGCAAGAATACTTCAGCGTTCAAAAATGCTACACTCAAAACTACGATGAATTTTTAGAATTTTGCAAAAACGGAGCAAATCTTGATGAAGCCTTAGAGCGATACGGCGAATTAGTATATGATTATGAACTTGATGGAAAAATAATAATTGATGGAGTTTTAGTTAGGAGTGTTTAATGGAAAATATACTTGCACTTGATTTAGGACTTAAACGAATTGGCGTTGCAATTAGCATAATGAAAATTCCTATGCCACAACCTGCAATAATTAGAATAAATCGCAATCAAGCAGCCGAAGAAGTAAAAGAACTAATCAAAAAGCACAAAATCACTAAAATTGTAATAGGAATTCCAATGGGCGGTAGTGCTGAAGATGAGATGAGAAGAAGAGTGGAGCATTTTTCAAAACTAATTGAATTTAGCAATATAGTCTATCACGATGAAAGTTTTACAAGCAAGCAAGCAGCAAAAATTATTAGTAGCAAAAAAAAAGATGGCAAACAAGATAGCATTGCAGCATTTTTATTGCTTAAGGATTATTTAGGAATTTAAATTGAAAAAGCTCGTTTGTTTGCTTATATTTAAAGTTTTATTAGCAAATGATTATGACTTAGGATTTGAGATTTTTAAAAATATTGATTTTACAAAAGAGCCAATTGAATACGAAAATGATTTAAAACAAGTTTATAATTTATGGTCTAAAGCTTGTAAGAATAAAAATATGCAAGCTTGTTATGATTTAGGGTTTTTATATGAGAGCGGAATAGGAACTAAGCAAAATTATACTAAAGCCATAAATCTTTATACTAAAGCTTGTGAAAATAACTTATATGAAGCTTGTTATGCAGTAGGTTTTATGAATGCTTATGGGATTGGAACGCAACAAAACAAGAAAAAAGCTATTAAATTCTATGCCAAATCTTGTAATCATAATTATGCTGTTGGGTGTTATTTTTTATCATTTTTATATAAGGATAAAAAAGCTAAAGAATATTTAAAAAAAGCTTGTGATTTAGGTGATGAAAGAGCTTGTAAAAGTATTGAGAATTTGAAAAATTAAATTAGAAATTTAAAGGAAGTAAGGTGAAAAAATTATTATGTTTAGCACTTTTAGGTGCAAGTGTTTTAGGTGCAGTTGATATTAGTGGATTAGAAAAAGCTTGCAATAAAAACGATTATAAAGCTTGTGATGCTCTTGGATATTTATATGCAAGTGGCGAAGATGTAGAGCAGGATTTTAAAAAAGCAAATAAATTATGGATTAAGGCTTGTAAAGGTAAAGATGCTTCTTCTTGTTTTAATATAGGATTATCTTACGAACAAGGAAATGGAGTAAAACAAGATTTAAAAAAAGCAAGTGAGTTTTACACAAAAGCTTGTGATGGTGGACATACTTTTGCTTGCACAAATTTAGGTTCTATGTATTTTGAAGGAGATGGCATAAAACAAGATTTAAATAAGGCGAGAGAATTTTATACTAAAAGTTGCGAACTACAAGATTTTGGTGCTTGTGGATTTTTAGGCTTTATGTATTATTCTGGAATTGGCGTTGCAAAAGATATTGAAAAAACAAAAGAATTATGGACTAAAGCTTGCGATAATAAAAATGGAGAAAGCTGTTTAGCTTTATCAAGTTTATATGAAAATAATATTAAAAAGTCTATTGAATTAATTAAAAAAGCTTGTGATTATGGAGAACATACTAGTTGTTTGCTGTATAAAAAAATAAACAAGCAATGACATTAAAGGAAGTAAAGTGAAAAAATTATTATGTTTAGCACTTTTAGGTGCTGGTATTTTAAGTGCAAATGAGCTTGAGAGTCAGTGTAATAAGGGCGATTTGGAAGCTTGTTCAGATTTAGGAGTAGAATATGCTAAAAATCAAGATTATACTAAAGCAAAAGAATATTTTACTAAGGCTTGTGATAACGGAAATGCTACGGGTTGCAATAATTTAGGGGTTGTTTATGCGAATGAATTTGGAGTAAAACAAGACTATACAAAAGCAAGAGAGTTTTATGCTAAAGCTTGTGATAATGGGGATACTATGGGTTGCTCTAATTTAGGGTTTTTATACGAAAAAGGACTTGGAATAAAGCAAGATTATTTTAAAGCAAGAGAGTTTTATGCCAAAGCTTGCAATAACGGAAATGCTACGGGTTGCTTTAATTTAGGAATTTTATATGCAAATGGATTTGGAGTAAAAAAAGATTACATAAAAGCAAAAGAATATTTTACTAAAGCTTGCGATGGTGAAAACGCTAGTGGTTGCTCTAATTTAGGGGTTGTGTATGCAAATGGATTTGGAGCAAAACAAGATTATGCAAAAGCAATAGAACTTTATGCTAAAGGTTGTGATGGTAACGATGCTATGGGTTGTTATAATTTGGGGGCTTTATATAATAACGGGCAAGGCGTTAGAGAAGATAAAAGAAAAGCTAAAGAATACTTAAAAAAAGCTTGTGATTTAGGCGAACACAACAGCTGTAGCCATTATGAAATATTAGATGAGCAAGGGTTTTGATAAATAACAATGATAAATTTAAAGGAAGTAAAGTGAAAAAATTATTATGTTTAGCACTTTTAAGTGCTGGTATTTTAAGTGCGAATGAGCTTGAGAGTAAGTGTAATCAAGGGGATTTTGAAGCTTGTTTTAATTTAGGAGTAGAATATGCTAAAAATCAAGATTATACTAAATCAAAAGAATATTTTACCAAGGCTTGTGATAACGGACAAATTCTTAGTTGCCTTAGCTTGGGTGAATTTTACTTTTTTATAAATCAAGATTATGCTAAAGCAAAAGAATATTTTATTAAGGCTTGTGATGAAGATGCTACGACTTGCTCTGATCTAGGGTTGTTATATAGTGAAGGGTTTGGAATAAGACAAGATTATATAAAAGCAAAAGAGTTATTTACCAAAGCTTGTGATGCGGGAAGTGTTGTTGGCTGTGTTAATTTAGGAAATTTATATGCTAACGGAAATGGTGTAAAGCAAGATAATGATAAAGCAAAAGAGCTTTATACTAAAGCTTGTAATGATGAATTTACTGAAGGCTGTTATGGTTTAGGATTATTATATAGCAAAGGGGTGATTAGAACAAGCGAAGATTATTTAAAGGCAAGCGAATTTTATACTAAATCTTGTGATGGTGGAGAAAGTGTTGGTTGTTATAATTTAGGTGTTTTATATAGCAGTGGGTATGGAGTAAAACAAGATCCTATTAAGGCAAAAGAGCTTTTTACTAAAGCCTGTGAAGATGGGTTACCTAATGGTTGTTTTAATTTAGGCAGTTTGTATTATAAAGACAAAGGTGTAAAACAAGATAAAACAAAGGCTAAGGAATATTTTGGCAAAGCTTGTGATTTAGGCGGTCAGAATAGTTGTTATTGGTATAGAAAATTAAACGAGCAAGGATATTAATAATAAGAAATTTTAAGGAAATAAAATGAAAAAATTATTATTTTTAGTGCTTTTAGGTGCTGGTATTTTAGGTGCGAATGAGCTTGAGAGTAAGTGTAATAATGGAGATTTTCAAGCTTGTTTTAAATTAGGATTAGAATATTATGGCAAACAAGATTATGTAAAAGCACAAGAATTATGGCATAAAATGTGTGATGGTGGGGATGTTAATGGTTGTACTAACTTAGGAATTTTATATAAAAACGGAAAAGGTGTAAAACAAGATTATTCTAAAGCAAGAGAGCTTTTTATCAAAGCTTGTGATGGTGGGAAAACTATGGGTTGTTTTAATTTGGGGATTTTGTATGAAAACGGACAAGGTGTAAAACAAGATTATTCTAAAGCAAGAGAGTTTTTTATCAAAGCTTGTGATGGTGGAAATATTCCAAGTTGTACTAATTTAGGGTTTTTATATTATGAAGGATTAGGAGTAAAGCAAGATTATTCTAAAGCAAAAGAATTTTATACCAAAGGTTGTAATGGTAATGATGATAGAGGTTGTTTTAATTTGGGGATTTTGTATTACAACGGACAAAGCGTAAAACAAGATGAAAAACAAGCTAAAGATTATTTTAAAAAAGCTTGTGAATTAGGACATCAAGATGGTTGTAATAATTATAAAGTATTAAATGAACAAGGATATTAATGATATTTAACCACGCCGAGCATTTTAGCGAGATTTATGGATTTAAAAAGCCTTTGGATTTGGAGTATTTCGGAGTATTTATAAACTCTATCAAATGCGATGAAGAAAAGTTTTTAAGTGCATTTAGCACTTACGAACCTACAAAAATAGATAATAATTTTTATATTTTTAATCAAGAATTTAAAATAAGAATTTCAACTCACGATTTAGCAATAAATGGCGGTATTTATATACAAGATTATTCAAGTTATTTATGCGCTAAGGCTTTAAATGTTAGCTCAAGCGATATTATTTTGGATATGTGTGCTGCTCCAGGGGGTAAGAGTATAAATCTAGCTAATTTTAGCGACAATTGTGAAAATCTAAGCTCAAATGAGCTAAATAGCAAAAGATTTTTTAATCTTAAAAAAATCCTAGCAAACTACGGCGTAAAGGCAAAAACCTATAATCACGATGGCATTTTGATAGGTCGTAAAACGCCCGAGCGATTTAGCAAAATATTGCTTGATGCTCCGTGTAGCACATTTATACACGATTTTTCTATCACAAAAAGTCAAAAAGAAATAAAGCAAATCGCCACTACTCAAAAAAAGCTTTTAAACTCTGCCCTAACAGCTTTACAAATAGGTGGGGAGCTAGTTTATAGCACTTGCACGCATAATTTTTATGAGAACGAAGCAGTGATTTTTAATGCGCTTAATTCTAAATTTAATATAGAACTTTTAGAAATTGATTTGCCTTGCGAGTATTTACAAGGACTAAGTAATTATGATGAAAAATATAGTGATGATAGACTTGATAAAACTTATCGCATAAAGCCAACCAACACACATTCAGGCTTTTTCATAGCAAAATTAAGGAAATTAGGCTAAATTATTTTGCTAATAAATTTGTAATATTTTAAGAAATATTGAGCTAATTAGTGAGTTTAAATTATAAAAACTACATAGATAGATTTAATAGTATTAAAAAGACTTAAAAGCAAGAAAACGATAAGATATTTAATCAATACATAGCAAAATCTTATAAAAAATAAATTATTTTAATAATCTGCCTTGCCTAATCAACTGCAAAATATTCTAATTAGCTATTTTAATTATTTGGCTTGGCAATTAGTGTTTTTACAATAATTAGTTAAAACCTAAATACTTAATAGTATTTAGGGAAAGTTTTAATTATTTGTTTGTTCTTTTAGTTTTTCTTCAAGTTTTTTAAGCTTTTTTTCTGATTTTTTATGTTCTTTTTCAACTTTTTCTACTTTATCATCAACTTTATTTTCTAATTCTTTAGCTTCTTTTTTAGCTTTGTTTTTTAATTCTTTTTCTTCTTTATCAGCTAATTTTTTAGCTTCTTTATCTTTTTTAGCTTTGATTTTTTCTAAATCATCTTTGTATTTATCTTCAATTTTTTCTTTTTTAGCATTTAGTTTTGCTTGGCTTTTTTCTAATTTTTTACTCTCGTAATCATATTTAGTTTCAGCTTTGATGGTTTTTAATTTTTCATTATCTATTTTACCATCTACACAATTTTTGCTGATTTCTTGTTTTTGTGTTTTTAAATATTCTAACCTTTCTGGATTTGCCTTTTTTTGATTTTGAACTTTTGTGATTTGCTCATCAAGTTTATTTAAAACCTTATCACACGATGTAGCAGCAAAAAGCGATGAAGCTAAAGCAACACTTAAAATTAACTTATTCATAAATTCTCCTTAAAAAATATTCAGCAAATAGTATAAAAACACTCATTAAACAATTAGCTTAACTAAATAAATTATATGTAGCTAATACAAATTAAGTAAAACTTAAGAATGGGGGGGGGTATTATACTGATTTTACAAAAAGCATAATGCAAAGCATTAGGCTTTAAACCAAATCAAAAGGAGAAAATATGAAAAAATTATTAACAGCTAGTTTGTTTTGTAGCGTGGCATTATTTATGAGTGCTTGTTCTGATGAAAAAAAAGAATTAAGTCAAGATGTGTTTAAGTTCGATATCGAAAAAACAAAAAATGGTTTAGGCTGGAAAATGGAAATGTTAACCTTAACTGCTAAAGATGATATTGAAATTAAAAGAATTACAGCAAATCGTGGTGGTTGTGCTATAGTTGATTATAAATTTTGGAAAGATAATAACGCTACAGGTGCAATATCAGATGAAACTCCACCAAAAGTATGTAATACTGGAATACTAAATAAAAATTGGATTGATTATTGCGAAAAATTAATTAAATGGGCAGAATTAAGTAAAGAAGATTGCAGTTATGAGTACGAATACGATTTAGATGATAAAAGCAAAGGTTTTAAACACATAAACGAAAGAGTAGAAAAAACAGAAAATAAAAAATATATTGAAAATTGTGAAAAAGCAAAACAAGTTGCTAAAGAAAAATACAATGGAAAATATTATTATGATTACAAAATGCCTTTAAAATTTGGCGAAAGTAGAGAATTTATGACATTTAATAACGAAAATTGCTCTAGCATTTTAGAATTTAGCGTTTATACAAACAAAGGCATTGTAACTTATAGCGTTAAGTAATAGTTTAGCTAAAGGAAAAACCTTTAGCTAATGCAAACTTGTCCTGCATAAACGATAAAAAATCTTAACATTATTACGCCAATTAGCACAGCAAGAGAGTTTATTATTATGAATGCAGGTTTATAGGCGTGGTTTTTAAGTGCGGTTAGGGCTATTAAAATAGGTAAAACAAGCCCCGTTCCTAACACTCCAAACCAAAATAATTTTGAATAAAACTCATGAGAAAAAATAGCCTTAAGCGATATTAAACTCTCGCCCCCGCTATAATACATTCCTACAAAAAGTAAAAGCAAGATAGGAATTTCAAGCATTATTGCTCTTAAATCTAAAACCAATAAATATTTTATGTTTTCTTTATTTAAGTGAGCTTTAAAAAATAAAATTCCCACAAGTATATTTGCAGCTATTCCACAAGAAAACGCAGAAACCACAAAAAGCAATGGTAAAATAGGAGTATTCCATAAAGGGATTTTAGAAATCGCACTTAATAAAAATCCCGTATAAGCACCAACACATAAAGCCAAGAAAAGCAATACATATTCAATCATCTTTGCAAAATTAGCCATTTTTCTTATGGAATTTGTAATAGGAATTAAGAACCTAAAATAAAGCCCTATTTCACGCTCAAAAATAATTAATGCGTATAAAAATGCTAAAGGTGTATAAACTAATAAAAATAAAACACCTAAAGTCATAACCGAAGTAAAATTGTATTTTATTAGCAATAAATAAAATGTAAGTGGTTTGCCTAAATCAATTATCAAAAGCAAAAGCCCCAAGCTAATAGCAAGTGGAGAAATTAACGCTCCTGCTTTAATCGTAGCGTCCCAAATACTATTAGTATTATGTGTAAATCTATTAAATTTTACTATTAATGAAACCATCAAACACCCAGCACTAAGCCCTGCTAAAAACAAATATAGTGCAATAGGCCAAGGCCAATAAATCTCATTATATTGCATTAAGCTTCCTGCCATATTATTCATAGCGTCCTCCTTTTGTATTTTTTATAAAACCTAGTTTTGGTTTAGTGCCTAAATGAGCTTTAGGATATTCAACGCTTTTACTTGCTAAGACTTTATTGACTTCTGAATTGCTATCATTTATATCCCCAAAAATTAGTGCATCAGTAGGACATACGCTAACACAAGCAGGGGTTAAACCATCGCTTACTCTATTTGGATAGCAAAAAGTGCATTTATCAATTGCTTTTGTGATAGGATTAAGAAATCTTGCATTATAAGGACAGGCTAATATGCAGTATTTGCAAGATACGCATAAATTTTCATCAATTAATGTTATTCCATTTGCTAGTTTAAAACTAGCTCCCGTAGGACATACGCTTACACACGGGCTATCTTCGCACATTACACAACTTGCCCTTGTAAAATCTGTTTGAAGATTTGGAAAAACTCCCTTCATTTTTACATGAACTTGCACTCTAAAAACCCCACTTGGAATTTGATTTTCGTTTTTACAAGCTACACTACAAGCCTCGCAACCTATACATAAATTTTTATCGTGAATCATTACAAACTTTTTCATCTTTAAGCCCTTTTAATATCTACGCCTATATTTGTAACCATTGTGCTACAAACATAACCACTTCTTGAACCTAGCACTATGCTATCATTTGCACCTATTTCGTGAATGTTTTTAAGTGCTGGAGTATTACGACCAAATCCGTGATAAATAAACAATGTATCAGGACGAATTCCTTGAGTTAGCATAAGTTTTACTTGGATTTTGCCAAATTCATTTTCTAAATATACTAAATCGCCATCTTTAAAGCCTAGTTCTTTAGCCTTAGTTTCATTTATCCACACAGGACTTTCACTCATTAATTCATTTAAAATTGGGATATTTTGAGTATGAGCGTTTGTATGAATTGGAGTTTTGCCACTCGTTAGACAAAATTCATGATTTTTAAACACATCATAATCAGTTGTATTTAAACAGCCGTGAGTTGGGAATAAGTTTTCAACTTTTTCTATGAAAAGCTCTATTTTTTTACTAGGTGTCTTAAAACTAATTAGCGAACTAAGTTCGCCGTTACTATCAATTTTATCTTTAATTTGTGGATAAGTTTTAGCAAATTCTTTTATGGTTTTTGGCTCTCTTAAATAAAGACTAGGGACTTTATAAGTTACTATGCCATCTTTTTTAAGATTTGCTAGTAAATCTACATTGCCTTTAGCTTGTTGCATTCTATACTCATCTATTGTTGTATAAGTATAAAGCTCATCAATTTTCATCATATTTGCTAGTTTTCTAAAAATATCAAAACCACTTTTTGTATCGCCTATAACTTCTACGGCTTTATTTCTCATATAATAGCCATTTCCTATAGTTGCAATGCTCTCATCTCGCTCTAAATATGAGCTTTCTGGTAATACCACATCAGCTAAATTGCTAAAATCATTTAAATATATATCAATACTTACTATAAAATCTAGCTCGTTTATAGCCTTTAAACTCTCATTTACATTTGCTACATTTACTAAGTGATTAAACCTAGTATTTACCCAAGCTTTAATAGGATATGGCTTTTTGCTAAGTATTGCAGGGGCAATATCCATTAAAACTCCGTGTTTTCTGGATACAAAATAATTTTTACTTCCAACTTCACCTGCACCATCAATTCTAGGAGTGTTAGGAACCTTAAAAACATTGCTAGGATTATCAAGAGTAGGGAAAATATCTTCGCCTATGATTTTGTTTAAAGTATTTGTATTTTTGCTAGTGTGAATTCCACCTTTTTTCTCGTAGTTTCCCATTAAAGCGTTTGCTATTGCAATAGCTCTTGTGCGTTGATATTCTGCATAAGTAGTAGTGGTTTTATGTCCCCAATCAATTACTACTTTAGGAGCAGCTTTATAGATTTCATCGGCAATTCGCTCAATAGCATCAGCACTAATTCCAGTGATACTTTCTTGCCATTTAGGGCTTGTATCTTTTACACTAGCTTTAAGTTCATCAAGTCCTATGCAATATTCATTTACAAATTCTTTATCGTATTTTTCATCTCTTAGCCAAATATGAATTAATGCCATTAAAAATGCCACATCAGTTCCTGGCTTAATAGGTAGCCACTCATCAGCCTTAGCAGCAACTACGCTAAATCTAGGCTCAAGGACAAGTAGTTTTGTATCACTTGCAGCTGCAAATTTAGCTAGTTTTTTAGCATCACTTATTACTATACCTTCAAATAAATTATGTCCGAAATTTACAATATATTTTGCATTAGCAAAATCTCTTGATAAGCCGCCACCATAAGTATGCTCTAAAACCATATTATAAGTAATCGGACAGCTTGAATAATGTGAAAATATATTAGGACTGCCGTAAGCACAGGCAAAATTACTCATATGAGTGTGAGATTCTCCGGCTTTGCTTGTAAATATTACGCTACTAGCTCCGTGCTTTTCTTTTATTTCGTTTAACTTTGTTGCAACTAGGTTTAAAGCTTCGTCCCAACTAGCTTCACGCCATTTGTTTTCCCCACGCTTACCTATACGAATTAAAGGCTTAATAAGGCGGTTTTTATCATATAATTGATTAATTCCCGCGCCACCCCTTGCACATACGCTAGTTTTATTTGTGCTAAATTTTGGATTACCATTAATAAATACACCTTTATTATCTTTAACGCTTATTTCAATAGGACAGCGAGTAGAACACATCTCGCAAACCGAAAAAACACTTTTTTTATCCCCGTTTGTAAAGGCATTAGCACTCAAAACTGGATTAATACAGGCTAATGAACCTAAAAATGCAGAGCCTTTTAAAAATTCCCTTCTTTGCATTAATACTCCTTAAATTTCAATACTTTCAAAGTATTTAATTAAATTATACTTAAAAATTTTAATTAAATTATAAAATTATAATATTTTTTATTTTACATTATCGGAATTTAAATTCTTTTTATTTTTTATGCCAAATTCTTGAATTAAAATATAATTTTTTAGATTTTTCTTGACAATTAAAAATTTTTTTTGTATTATTCAACCTTTCACAAATATTTTAATGTCTTGTTAGCTCAGCAGGTAGAGCATCTCACTTTTAATGAGGGGGCCGCTGGTTCGAATCCAGCACAGGACACCATCAATCTTGGTCGCTTAGCTCAGTTGGTAGAGCGCCACCCTTACAAGGTGGATGTCATAAGTTCGAGTCTTATAGCGACCACCATTTCTTAAACTAGGTTGCGGCGGTAGTTCAGCTGGTTAGAATATCGGCCTGTCACGCCGGAGGTCGCGGGTTCGAGCCCCGTCCGCCGCGCCATTTCCCTTTCTTTTAAAAATTTAAACAATAGTTCTCTCCTTTAATATTTTTATTTCTTAATTTATTTAGGATAAAATCTATCTCTTAAAAAAAATATTAAAGGAGAATTATGAAAGATTTTTTCATTAACTTTTTTACACTTTCAGAGCCTTTATCAATTACTTTTGTATTAGTTTATCTAATATTATGCTTTTGGCTAAATCGTTTAGCATATACTATAAGTTTTGCAAAAAGAATGACATTGGCACTATTTTTAGGTGTTATTTTGGGTGTATTGGCTCAATATTTGGCAAATTTTCCTGCAAATTCTAAAGAAGTTTTATGGCTTGAGCAAACTAGAATTTGGTATTCTTTCGTTGTAAGTATTTTTATTAGCTTGTTAAAACTTATGATAGTTCCTATTGTATTTTTTGGAATTTCATCATCTTTATTAAAGCTTGAAGGTGGAATAAAAATTTCATCTATTCTTAGTAGAAGTATTTTTTGGCTTTTAATAACTACTGCAATTGCAAGTGCTATAGGTCTTAGTCTAGGTGTAATATTTAATCTAGGAAGTGATGTTGTAGTGCAAACTTCAAAAACTATAAAAGAAGCTAGAACCCTAAGCTCAATTTTATTAGGTTTAATGCCAAATAATATCATAGATTCTTTTGCAAATAATAATATTTTAGGAGTAATTTTAGTAGCATTTTTATTCACTCTTGGTGCAAGAAAAATAGGCACAAAAGAAGAAAATAAAGAAATATTTAGCACCTATAAAAACCTAGTAATTTTTATAAACAAAATTATTATGAATGTAATTACAAATATAATCCAACTAATGCCTTATGCTGTTGTTGCGATGATTGCAAATGTGCTAATAGCAAATGGAGTTGCAGCTATGAAAGAAGCTGGGTTATTTATAATATTAACTTATGCAAGTGGAATTTTAATGATTGTTGTATTTTCTATCATTTTAGCATTTCACGGCTTATCTCCTATGGTGTATTATAAAAAAGCGTTTGAAGTGCTATTATTAGCTTTTACTTCAAGAAGTTCAGCGGGTGTTTTACCGATTACTATTCGCACACTTCATACTAAATTAGGCGTTAGTGAAAACAATGCAAACTTCGTAGCAGGGCTGGGTGCTACTATAGGAATGAGTGGCTGTGCTGGGTATTATGTAGGACTTGTGGCTGCGTTTATTATGCATAGTGCAGGACTTAGCATTGATTTATCTAGTGCGGTTTTAATTATCATAATTACTCTTGTTGGGTCTTTAAGCATCGCAGGAATTCCTGGAATTTCAATTGTAGCAGCTTCTATTATGATTACAGGGCTTGGACTTGGGGATAAGTTTTATTTACTAGGTGTGATTTTTGCAATTGACCCTATTATAGATATGGTAAGAACTATGAGTAATGTAAATGGTGCTATGATTGCAGCGATTGCGACTGATAGCGAGTTAAAAACATTAAATAAAGATGAATATAAGGATTTAAACAATGAAAGAGATTAATTATCAAGAATATTTAGATATTAAAGATAATACAACTTGTGTTATAGCTTTTGGAGCACCTTGGTGTAGGGATTGTAAGATTGCTGAGCCGTTTTTGATAGAGCTTAGTCAAAAATATACTAATATAAATTTTTACCATGTAAATGTTGATAAAGATGAAAATATAAGAGCTGATTTGGGTATTCGCCATATTCCTACGATACTTTTTTTAAAAAATGGAGAAGAAATGCATATAAGAGTGGTTGAGCCGCACTCAATTTCTTTGATTGAAGAAGGCGTTTTAAAGCTTTAAAATGTTTAAAAATCCATCACTTAACAATGTGTTTTTACAGAGTTTTGATGGATTTTATATATATTCTAAAAATAGCGAAATTGAAATTCTTTTAAAAGAATTAGCAAATAATCTAAGCAAAAATCATCTAGTTTTATATATTTGTAATACCGATACAAAAGGCTTAAATAAAAATATTTATCACATAGATATTTTTAATGATTTAGCGATTTTACAAGTTAAAAAATTGAAATATTTTGACTATATTTTCATTGAAAATTTATCATTTTTAAAAAATATAAATTTTCCAAAAAATACAACAATTATTGCAAACGGATTTTTAAAATCAGATTTAAGACATTTCAAGGGTAAAAAAACTAGATTTTTAAGATTTATATACACTCAAGATTTTATAAAAATATTTAATCAAAATTGTGAGTTTTTGTATAATTTCAAACCCAAAAATCATAGTATTTTTAGCCCAAATGAGTTAGATTTTGATATAGATAAAGAAGTGGAATTTTATTTAAACTGCATTAAGCAAGGCTTTAGGTTTTATGATTTTAGAAAAAGTAGAAAAGATGAGATTTTTAAAGCACTTGGAGATGGCAATGTATCTTTTAATGAAATTCCGTTCGCAAATAATATTAGCAAAAAATATTTTTATATAAATAATCACAAAATTAACAAAGACTTTATACCAAATAATATAAATAATATAAAAGTAAATTTTATAAGTAAGAAAACAGAAGTGAAAAAATCAATATTTAAAAAATTATTTAATTTTAAGTGGGCTAGGAAAATCCTAGCCTTTAAATTATAGTTTTTCGCTATTGTTAGCTAGGTAATCAGCAACACCTTTTGGATCAGCTTTCATACCTTTTTCGCCTTTATGCCAGCCAGCTGGACATACTTCACCATGCTCATTTGTAAATAGCATTGTATCTACCATTCTAATCATTTCATCAATATTTCTTCCTAATGGTAGGTCATTAATTACTGCGTGGCGAACTGTTCCATCAGCGTCTAATAAGAATGAACCTCTTAAAGCTACTGCTTCATCAAATAATACATCAAAACCACGAGCGATTTCTTTTGTAAGGTCTGCTACTAATGGAAATTGAACATTGCCAATACCGCCTTGATTTACTGGAGTATTTTTCCAAGCAAAATGGCAGAATTCATTATCGCCACTAATTCCGATTACATTAATTCCTCTATCTTGGAAATCTTTAAATCTTTTATCAAATGCGATAATTTCACTTGGACATACGAATGTAAAATCTTTTGGATAAAAGAATACTACTGTTCCTTTTTTACCCATATTTTTGTATAGATTAAAATTGTTATCTATTGTATTGTTTCCTAATACAGCTGGAGCTGTAAAATCTGGTGCTTTTTTTGTAACTAACATAATTTGTCTCCTTATTAATAATTTTTATTTGTTAAAAAATTATAAATGTTAAAAGTTAATAGAGATGTTAATCATACAAAAATTATCCTAAAATAATTTAAATCAAGATTTTAAGTAATTTTATAAAAATTATAAATTAGTATTAGTTTTAAAATTATTTAATTTAAATAACTATTTAAAATATTTTTAATAAAAATTAATTTATAATATGATTTGCTTTTTCATCTATTAAACTTTTAAACTCTTTATCTTCATTATATAATTTTTGAAATTCTTCATAAGTCATCAAAACTCCTTTTAATTAAATTAAAAAGAGTTTAGCGTTTTGTAAAATCTCATTTTAGTGCTATAATTTTTACAAAAGGAGTTATTATGGCAACGATAATCATAGAAAACACCAATATTTCAAATGAAGTTTATAATGCGTTAGAAACCTTTATCAAAAACCTTGATAAAAGTGCTAATATCAAAAGAATTAATCTATTAGATGAAGCAATAAGCGGAGAATTTTATAAAGCTAGTGATATTTTAAAAGAGCTAGAGAATGAATAAAAATCAATTAATATATTTTTACGAAACACTAGCTGCTAATTTTGATGATTTGGTCGTTTTTTCATCAGTTTTTAAAAAACAACTTAAAAAACTAGAGCTTAAAAACGATGAGCTAGAAGTGTTATTAGAAGTTATAAGCACTTTAGCAAATCATAAAAGCCTAGATGAAAAATACAAAAATCATAAACTTAGTGGCAAATATTCTAAATATTATGAATGTCATATAAAGCCTGATATTTTACTCGTTTATAACTACGAAAACGGCAAATTGATTTTATATCTTTATGCGATAGGTTCGCACTCTGAATTATTCTAAAGCTTCTTTTATACTTAAAGCGATTTCTTTTATGAGTGGCACTACGACACTATTACCTGCTGCTATATAAAGTTGTGTTTTAGATATATTTTGTGGATATATATATAATCACTCGGATAGCCTTGCAGCTTAAAGCATTCTTTAGGAGTTAATATTCTAATCTTATCATCACTTGTCTTTATAAAAGGTGTTCTACCACCACCTTTACCCATACTTGCAAGTAAGCAAGGGCATACATTATCTTTATTTGTTCTAGCTTGTTTGAATGCAATAGTATATATTTTATATTTTTCTATATCTTTTACCAATTCATATCTAGTAAAACTCTCTTTTATATAGTATTTCTCATCTACTAAAGCATTAAAATCTACAAACTCATTTATACTTTTAGTTAAAGGCACTTTTCCTAAAGGCTTGTATCTTTCATAAGCTCTTTTATCTTTAAATCCGATTATAAATATTCTTTCTCTATTTTGTGGGATATTTGCATACTCTTTTGCGTTGTAAATATTTATATGTAAGTAATACCCTAGCTCTTCTAGAGTATTTTTAATAATATTTAGTGTTTTACCCTTATCGTGATTTACAAGTCCTTTTACATTTTCAAGCATAAATGCTTTTGGGGTTTTAAGCTTTATCATTCTTGCAAGTTCAAAAAAGCAATTACCATTAACTTTGTCATTAAATCCAAGCTTAAGACCAGCAAGGCTAAAGCTTTGACAAGGAAAACCACCCACTATTACATCACAATTAGGCACATTATCTACATCTTTTATATCTTTAATATCTACTTTGTGTTTGAAGTTTGCTTCGTATATTTTAGCTGCTAGTGGATTTATCTCATTTGCATAAATTATATTAAATCCAGCTTGGCTAAATCCAAGTTCAATCCCACCACTACCTGCAAAAAATCCCGCAACTTTTAGCATTTACTATCCTTTTTATTTTCAAGATAGCGTAAAGCAAAAAGTCGTTTTAGTGCCGTAATTTTTAAGCTTTTTTTGATTTTTAAACTTTCGCAAGTTGCTTGCAAAAGTTTAACAAAAAATCAAAATCAAATTTAGTGCCATAAAATTTTTAATCATTAATTAAAGTTTTTTTGATTTAATTACAAAAATGTAAAGTTTATTGAGGGAGTAGTGATATCGCATTAAGCGATATTTTTTAGAAGGTGTTTTGTTACCTTATAATGTAATGTGTAGTAGAATTAAATTATGAAAGTAGATATAATATTAAAATCATTAGCCCTTTCGCTTCTATTATGTAGTAGTTCTTTAGATGCTGAAAAGATACACGAAGTAACTAAGGTTAATGTTTGTAAAAGTGATGATGAATGTTTTGTTTTGTTAAATCAATACAAAGAAGCTTGTAATCGTTTGGAGCAGTGTTTTTTTGATTTGTTAAAAATAGGATATATTGAAAGCGATTTAAAAGATGATGCACAAGCTTGTATAGAGCAAATAAACAAAACTTTAAAATTATTTGCAGAAGATATTGTGGTAAATGATGAGTTTTCAAAAATAGATTTAAAAGCTAAATCTTTATTAATAGCTACAAAAAATTCATTAGAAACAAGATTAGATAAAGATTTGTTTGATTTTGTAGGCGATATTAGTTACAAAATGGCTAAAAGTAAAGATTTTGATATTATAGAATATGCAAAAGGCTTAGCTAATGCCTAATTCTATATCAGTTGGTCGTGGAAAAATAGCCTTAACAGAATTATTTAAAAAATATTTTAAAGAAAAGAATAAAAGCAATTTAGATTTTATAAAGAACGCTTTATGTAGTGGTGCTTTAGTAAGCTATGATGATATAAACAATTATTGTGGTTCTAGCGAATGTAAGCACAAAGATATCAATGAGGCTTTTGCTGTTTTATTTAATTATGACTTAATAGGTATTACAAATCTTATTAGTAAAGTTAAAAAATATCATAATTCTAGTGTAGAAGATTTAGAAACTTGCTTAGCTTATTTTAATTAAAGTGGTTATTTCCAAAACGGAAAATACCATAAAAATATTATTTAAAATGTTTTTAATAAAAATTAATTTATAATATGATTTGCTTTTTGCCTTAGGCTTGTTAGGGTGGAAAGGTGGTAATATGGGGGAAACAATTATTTTAATCGTTTTAATCATAGCTTTACTTAGAACCTTAAAAAAGTTCTAGTAAAGCAACTACTTTGAAAATACCTTAATCAAATTATAGTGAAGCACGGCTTAGCCTAAGCTTAAAGCAATTCACCTAACCCTAGCAAATTAGCCGTGTTTTGCTAGGGTTTACACATATTTAAGTAATTTTATTCCGATTACAAAATAATCAATCGTTAAACCTATGATAAATAATAAAACAGGACTTATATATACTAATGCCTTATGTTTATATTTTACACACAGAACTACGCCTACAATTAGCCCTAAAAAACTTACTAGATAGTTTAAAACAAATGCCTTTAAGGTGTAATAATTAAAGCTTTCTATATCGCCTACATTTACACTAAGTCCTAAGGCTTTGTCCGTTGCTATTATTTCATTTTTTGCATTTTTATTTAATTCATATTCGTTAAAATGAGATTTTATAAAGATATTAAATACTATTTCATCATAGCTTGAGTTCATCTTTAAAGCCTTATTATAATCCCTTGCATATTCATTTAGCCAAGAGTTTTTTATATTACTAGCATTTAATACTGCATAATAGCTTTGTAATTCCGATTTTAAATCACTTTCTAATCTACTAATTTTGTTAAATACAAAAGCGTTAAAATCTAGGGCGTTTTCTTTTTTTAGTGTTTTATCTCTTAAGTAATCTATGTAAGCATTAATTACTTTATGCTTATCATTTAACTCATAATGAGCGTAAAGATTATCATCGTTAATTAAGTATTCTGATTGTTCGTAAAGTTTTGAAAAATCATTTCCTGTATCGTCAGCATACTCGTTTATATTCTTGTATTTTTTACCATATTTTTTATAGTATTTGATTATTTTGTGTTTTTGTTCTTCACTCCAACCTACATCTAATTGATTAAATAATTCATCATCGCTAAAAGCAAATAAGCTACTACATATTAATAATAAATAAACTATATATTTCATTAAAACTCCTTTTATTTATATTAACATAAAAGGAGTTAAAACTTATATAGTTGCACCTGCATAAGGATTGTTATAACCAAGTCCTTTATTAGAATAATTAGTTTTTATACCTTGATAATTTGCTTTTTTAGGTTTGTTTTTGAAATAATATTCTACAGGCTTAAGGTCGTATTTTACCCCTTGTTTTATCATATTTTTTTGTCTATCATTAAACGCTGTTAATACACTATCTATTTGAGTAGTTAAGAAATTGTCAAATATCTTAGCGTTTTGCATAAGTCTTTCATCATTTTGTCCGAATAAGCTATCATCATCAACTAAAGAAGCAAATATTTCATATTGTTGTTTTAGTTTCATACTTTTTGTCTGTGCTAATACTTTTATTTGTTTTGCTACTTCTCTTAAGTTGTCTTTAACTGTTCCATATCCTAAAATATTAAGTGATTTATTAACTACATTTCCATTCCAGCCGTGCCAGTTAGCTTCTTCAATTAATCCTGCATAAGTATTCAATAGTTTCTTTTGTGCCGCTAGATTTTCTAGTTCGTTTTGTCTATTAAGTCCTTCTTCTTTACCATAAATTTGTTGCAATGCTCCTAAAGTATGTATTACTCCTACATTAGGGATATTAATATTTCCATATTGTTTTAAATTGTTTTTTAATTCATCTTTTCTTTGCTCTAATTTTATTATATTTTCTTTTTCTCCATCTTTTTTAGCTAACAATATTTTACTATCAATATCTTTTAATTCTTTTTCTAGGTTTTCTTTTGTATCGCTTATTTGTGAAACCTTGTCTAAAACTCCAAAATAATCATTCATACTATTTGCACTATTGCCACTACCTTTAGGAATAGGGTTAAAGTTATCTTCGTTTGCACGATAGCCTTGTCCTGTATATCCTAAATGCTTTTCAAATAAACGCTGTTTATCTAAGTATTTTTGAGCGTTTGCTATTTGAGTAGGGGTATCTGTTGCTAATGGGTCATTAAAAGCAGCCATTTGCATATAGTTTAAATGCTTATAATAAGCATTCTTTAAATCATCTCCTTTTAAGTTAGGAAACTTGAGTGAAAACTCATTAAAATCACTCATTACTTTTTTAGCTTCAACTTGCTCTTTGTAGGCTTGGTCTTTAAAAAACATATTTTGCTTACGCTCACTTATAATTGAATAGGTATTGCTTAAGTTTGCTTTGTGATTTTCCTTTTGCATTTTAAATATTTCAGGTTGTGTTTTTGTAGCGAATTGACTTTGTTTTAGAGTTTCCATATCGTTTGCGGTTTTTATTTGCTCTTGTGCGATTTTATCATCTTTAGTTTGTCTAGCTATATCTAAATCAATTGCACCTTTTTGCACTTGATTTTCTAGGTTCTCTGTTCCTAGCTTAATAAAATAAGAGATTTTTATTAATTTATTTAAAGTAAAAAAGCAATTTCAAATTCTACAAAAATTTCAAATACAAAACTAGGAATTTCCTTAAGAAATCCCTAAAAATTATTTCATTTCATTCAAACCATCAAGGTCTAAAACACCGCCGCTACTAGCATTGCTAACTAGCTTTTGATACATTCTAAGCCATCTTGAATTAAGCTCTTTTTTAATAGGCTTAAATTCCGCTCTTCTTCTAGCCATTTCTTCATCATCAATTAATAAATTTATAGTGCATTTAATAGTGTCAATTTCTATTAAATCTCCATCTTTAATAAGCCCTATTTCGCCACCTTCAGCAGCTTCAGGTGAGCAATGTCCTACACTAAAACCACGAGTCGCCCCGCTAAATCTACCATCAGTAAGTAATGCAACCGACGCACCTAATCCCCTACCCATAATAAGACTTGTTGGGCTTAACATTTCTTGCATTCCAGGACCACCTTTTGGACCTTCATAGCGAATTACTACACAGTCTCCAGCAACCACTTTTCCACTGCTAATCCCTGCTATTGCTTCATCTTGAGAATTAAAGCAAACACATTTACCACGGAAAACCTTATCACCAACGATACCGGCTACCTTTATTACCGCACCTTCTCTTGCGATATTGCCAAATAATACGCATAATCCACCACGCTCAGAGTATGGATTTTCAAGCGTTTTAATAGCCTTTCCATTAGGATTACTATCCTTAATAAGTTCTCCTATGCTATCTCCACTAATAGTAAGTGCATCTTTGCTAAAGAATTTACTTTTTTTACTAACTTCATTCATTATTGCATATATTCCACCACTACTTCCTACATCTTGCATATGAGTTCCTGGCAGACTTGGGCTAACCTTAGCTATATGTGGTGTATCTTGAGCGATTTCGTGCATTAATTTTAAATCAATCTCATCAGCATAAGCTTCTTTTGCAATTGCTAAAGTGTGTAAAATTGTATTTGTGCTACCGCCCATTGCCATATCACAAACAAGAGCGTTTTTTAAACTCTTATTATTTAAAATATTTCTAATTTTGTATTTTTCGCTTAGCTCTTCGCTCTTTGCAATCTCACAAATTCTTCTTGCAGCACTTCTTAATAATTCTTCTCTTTCAGAAGTTAAAGCTAAAATAGTTCCATTTCCCTTAAGTGCAATACCAAGGCTTTCCATTAAAGAATTCATTGAATTTGCAGTAAACATTCCACTGCAACTTCCAGCTCCAGGACATGCAGCACATTCAATTTCTTTTAATTTTGCTTCATCAATTTTACCTACTTCGTATTCGCCAACTGCTTCAAACGCTGTATTTAAATCAATTTGAGAACCATCTTTAAGCTTACCTGCAGCCATCGCTCCACCACTTACAAAAATAGTAGGCACATTCACTCTTAAAGCCCCCATAATCATACCTGGAGTAATTTTATCGCAGTTTGGAATAGCTATCATTGCATCTAGGCTATGTGCGTTCATAACCGTCTCAACACTACTTGCTATTAATTCGCGACTTGGCAACGAATAAAGCATTCCACTATGTCCCATAGCAATACCATCATCAACACCAATGCAGTTAAACTCAAATGGCACACAGCCGTTTTTGCGTATTTCATCTTTGATAATTTCAGCATATTTGTTTAGATAAAAATGCCCTGGAATAATCTCTATAAAACTATTACAAACCCCAATAAATGGCTTTGCAAAATCTTCATCTTTTAGCCCAACGGCTCTTAATAATGACCTACTTGGTGCCTTTGTATAACCTTTTTTAATAGTATCACTTCTCATTCTTGCTCCTTTTAATAGATTTTCAAATTCCTATTTTAAATTCTAAATAAAAATATTATGTGGTTCTTCAGGTTTGCTTAGCTCATACCCTTGAGATTTTTCTATTCCGTAATCTTGAACTATTTTTAAAATTTCTTGATTTTTTACAAACTCAGCTACAACTTCATAACCTTGCTTATGGGCAAATCCTACTAGAGTTTCAAGAACGGTTCTAGCATTATTATCAATTACTAAACTTTCAATAATTGAGCCATCAATTTTTAAGTAATCAAACTTAATTTTTAATAATCTATAAAAGTTTGAATATCCACTACCAAAATCATCTATTGCTATCTTACAACCCCTAAATGAAATTGATTTTAAGAAATTTGATAAATCATCATATTTATCAATACTTTCGCTTTCTAATATCTCAACACATAAAGCTTCTGGGCGAGAGCATTTTTCTAATCTATTTTCAAATACATCTCTAGTTTCTTTATTGATAATATCAGAGTTAGCTAGGTTTATACTAAAATTCGCATTAGGATATTGCTCTATCAAATCAAAAACCTTATTAATTACTACTTCTTGAATATCTTTATAAAGACCCACTTTTCTTGCTACATCTAAGAAAAGTCCCGGTGATACTATATTATTATGCTCATCTCTTAACCTTACTAACACTTCATAATAAGAAACTTCTTTTGTAATAGAATTATGCACACCTTGACAAACCACAAATATTTTATCATTTTCTAAAGCATATCTTATCTGACCTACTACTCTTTGTTGCTCTGCGTGTTGTTTTTCTATACTTAAACCTTCTTTATAAACACAATAAGGCTCTTTTGTTTTAATAGTCTCATAACTTGCTAAGATTGCTTGTGCAAGTCTATTAATAATCTCTTGATTTGACTTTCTAATATCACGCTCACTTGAAATTCCGATATTTAATTCTAAGTCTTTAAGTTCCATACCAGAATTTATTTTTAACTCAAATTTATTTTTTTTGCCCCGTGTAGAGTTCATTGTTTGGGTTTTAAAATGATTTTGTATCAAATCAGCTGCTGCCATAGCTTCTTCGTGGTTTTTATAAACTATACAAAACTCATCTAGTTGCAAATGATAAATACTAGTGCTTTTTAATACCTCATCGTTATTTTTCACATTTAAAGCATTTTTTAAAGAATTTGCAAAAACTTTTATAATCTCATCAATCATAATAGTTGAATAATTCAGCCTTAAATCATTGAAATTATCAATTTTTAAATATAAGAAAATATTATTTTTATTAGCTTTATCGTCTTTTAATTCCCTATCTTGTAAAGCCTGTAAAGATAATAAACCTGTTAAGCTATCTGTATCTAATTTCTTTTGCATATTATCAAGCTTGGTTTTATAATCTTTAATTTGTAAGATTTTTTTAGTTACATCAACTTTATTAATCAGCTCAATATTATCACCTAAATTTTTTCTAAATACAGAGAAAAATCTAGTTTCTTTTCTACTTGTAATATCATTTTCATTATAAGCTTGGATTTTGCTATGACTTTCTTGAATTAGCGTTCCATAATCAAACCCTTTAGCACTATCAGTCAAATCAATAATTCCATCTAATGAATCATAAAAATTCACCGCTTGTGCTTTTCTTATACTTTCACTTTGTTCGGTTGGTGCATGAACATTGAATGTAAAAGTATCATTTACATATTCAGCATATAAATTCTTTTTATTTTTTGTATTTATTAAAACTTGTTGAATTGGAGAATTTAAAAATGCTTTATATAAAATATTTAATGCACTTGTTAAATCTAGGCTATATTTAAAAATAATAAAAGTAGTAAATATTAATAAAACTGCAAAAATTGCACCAACTAAAACTAATTGGTCATTTGTCTTTTCTAAATGCTCAATTTTACTTAAAACTTGCAATTTTAATTGAGTTAAAATATTTTCAAAATCTGTGAAATTTTTAATTTCATTTTTTTCTTCGTGAAGTTTTTTCACTCCATCTAATAATTTTCTACTTAATATTAAATATGTTTTTTCATCATCAATAGTTGATATTTTATCTTCTAAAAGCTCTATGTATTCTTTATCTTTATCTAATTTGGTTTTTGCATAATTTTGTTTTAATTCAATTAATTGTGTTTTATAATCAATAATTTGTTTTGTATTATTTTCTATTAATGAGTCTAAAAACTCAATATATCCTTTTATTGAACTCACGCTAATTTTAGTAGCAAATATATACTCTAAAACATTTTGTTTTACATCAACCAATTTTGATTGAGAATAAAGCACATTAAAGCTTTTAAAATCACTTCCGCTAGTCCCTAATAAACTATTAAAATCTTTTATATATTGTTTTAATTTTTCTATACTACTTTTAATTTTTTCTTCTTCATTAGCATTTAATTGTTTATTGTTTTTAAGAATTTGAATTAGCTCATTAGTTTTAACATCAATCTCACTTAACTTCTTGCCACTATTTTCAAAATTTGCATAAATACTTGGTCTTTCTATATTTAGCATTAATTCTTGATTGTCTAACATAATTTCGTGTATATGATTATTTATATCGTAATTAATATCTATTTGATGAAGTTTGGTAAAAAATATTCCAGTGCATACAAAAATGCCAACCATCATTGCAGCAATGAAAATCTGTAAAATCTTTTGAACAAATGTTTTTATTTCTATATTTTTATATTCTCTATTCATTTCTCTTCCAAAATCTTAGGTCTTTTTCCTTCAAGTGTTTTTAAAAATTCTATTATATCATCAACATCTTTATCTGGCATAACTATGCCTAATTGACAAGCAGACATAACTCTAACAATATCTTCTAAATTATTAAATGCTCCTTGATATGTATATGGTTGGGTAATTGTAATATTTCTTAAAGTAGGCACTTTTACTTTTTTATCTTCTAATTTACAGCCTTCTGAAAAGCTAGTATTTATATCAGCAATTATATTACTTCCAAAATTACTACCATTATGACACGACGAGCAGCCATAAAAATTAAATAATTTAAGTCCTCTTTTAGCATTATCACTTATAGCATTTTTATCTCCTTTTAAATACAAATCAAAAGGAGCATCAAGAGTTATTAAGGCTTTTTCAAATTCTACCAAAACACTTACTAAATTATCATAATTAGCGGCTAATCCTATTTCATTAAACCATCTTTGATATGTTACATTTAACTTAACCCAACTATTAAATTCATCAGGCGTAATATTCATATCGTCTTTTAATGTTTGTTTAATTTGTTCTCTTAAATCAGTAATATTTGCGTCTTTAAAAAACAAATTAGAATATACAATATTTAAAATTGTTGGTGGGTTTGTTAAATTATCAGAATTTATACCAGAATTATTTGTCCCACTACCAGTAAGATTTAAATTATGACAGGTATTGCAAGATACTTTATTAGGACTTAAATTTACATCAAAATATAATCTTTTACCAACGGCAGCTAATTTTTTATCATAAGGTATGCTAGTTAAAGGTTTATATATATTCTCATCTGCAAAAGCAAAAACAATAAATACAATTAAAAATATAATCTTATTCATCATTGTCCTTGCATTCCTCACAAACTCCTTTTACCAAGACAGAATTAACTTTTAAATTATTAATTGTTGGAAACTCCAAATCTTTAGTATGATGACAAATATCACACACAAAAAGTGCATTATTACCTTTATTTATTTGATAATAACCCTTGCCATCTAAATCAATTTTATTTACCAATTTAGACTTTTGAAACTGCTCCATCGTCCTATAAAATGTAGTTTTATTTGCCTTAGTTTTAAATTCATCAAAACTCATAGGCTCTTTAGCAGCTAAAAGCTCATCTAATAATAAAATTCTAAGTTCTGTAATACCGATATCGTGCTTTTTTAATAATTTTACTGAATTCATCTCGTAAATAATAGCAAAAAAAATTAAAATTTAAACCTAATTTATTTTTTGCAACTAAGTTGCATTTAAGCAACAATTTACTACACTTGCAACTTTAAAACATTTATGAAAAGGAATTGCAATGAAAAAGATATTATTAAGTTCATTAGCTAGCGTGTATTTATTAGCTAATAATGTAGGAGTTAGCATATTACCACAAGTTGAAATTGTTAAAAAACTATTACCAAATGCAAATATTACAACTCTTATGCCAGCAGGAGCTGACCCACATACTTACGAGCCAAAACCAAAGCAAATGATGGAGCTTAGTAAGGCTAAAGTATTTTTAGGTATCGGGGTTGAAATTGAAGATATATGGCTTAAAAGACTTGCCGAAAATACCAATATAAAAATAATTCACACTGATGAAAATATTCAAAAAAATAATTATTCTCATAAAGAATTAAACGAGCACCATCACGAACATAATGATGATATATATAATGGGATTTTTGATGATAATGATGTAAAAAATAGAGATTTAAGTGATTGGATTGGTGATTGGAAATCAATTTATCCTTACGCTAAAGATGGGGATTTTGATGAATATTACAAATTAAAATCAAAGGCAAAAAAAGATAAAACCGAGCAAGAATACAAAGAATATTATCTAAATGGCTATAAAACAGATGTAGAAAGCATAATCATTACAAAAGATAGTATGGAATTTATACAAAATGGTATAAGTAAAAAATCAAATTATAAATATATTGGATACAAAATATTAACCTATGAATCAGGTAAAAAAGGTGTTAGATATTTATTTGAAGCTACCAATAAAGATGCGGCTTTTAAATATGTGCAATTTAGCGACCACAATATCGCTCCTACAAAAGATTTAGAACATTTTCATATATTTTTTGGCAACTCTAGTCAAGAAGAATTGCTAAAAGAAATGGATAATTGGCCAACTTATTATCCTAAAAATATGAGCGTAAAAGATATTAAAAAAGACTTAATTCATCACATAGGCTCAAATCATAAAGAAGAGCACCATCACCACGAGCATCATCACGAGCATTCAGGCTTAGATGTGCATATTTGGACTGACCCTATTTTATTAAAACAAATTGCACAAAATTCAGCTAATGCTTTAAAAGAAGCTTTTCCTAATGAAAGCAAAACAATTGATGAAAATCTAAAAAATTATGAAAAAGAATTAGATGAATTAAACTTAAAAATATATGATTTAACGAAAAATGTGAATGTAAAAGGTTTTATAAGCGCTCATCCATCGTGGGGATATTTTGCTAAAAGATATAATCTTGTTGAATATACTTTAGAATTTGAAGGTAAAGAAATAAAACCTAGTGAATTAGCAAAAATCATAGAAATTGCAAAAGATAAAAAAGCTTGCCTTGTTTTAAAAGCACCGCAATTTAATGATAAATTGGCAAAAACCATTCACAAGGAAAGTGGATTAAAATTAGTAGAAATTAATCAACTTTCTAATGAATTATCTAAGGAGCTTTTAAACTTTGCGAAAATTATTAACGATAATTGTTCTAAGCATTAATATATACGCTTGTGCTTTATGTGCTTTATATACGCCAACTGCTCATGTTAGCTTTAAAGGAAATTCCATTTCATGGGAATTTTCTTCTAATTTTTCACAAACACTATTAGACGGCTATGATTTAAATAATGACAAGAATTTAGATGAAAAAGAATTAGTAGCCGTTCGTGCTGCTTTGCTTGATTATTTACTACCTAGAGATTTTTTGACTACTTTAAAATATTATGATTTGCCATTCGGAGAAAGCAAAAAAATCAAATTTATTGTTAAAGATATTAAAGTAAGTTTTGATAAGGAGCTTTTTTTAGAATACTTTATAGATTATGATTTTAGTCCTAAAATTGATAGAGTTTTAATGTTTTCGGTAGAGGATTTAGATGGGTTTTTTAATTTTAAAATAAAAGAAAATACCTATAAAGTAGATGGTTTTAGCATTAATGAAAACATTAATCTAAATGCAGTTTATTATGAATTTCAAAAAGCAAATGCAATAGAAAAAATAGCTCAAAAAGTAGATGAAAAAGTAGAAAAATCAAAAGAATTTGAAACCAACACTTCAAAATCTTTTTATGATATTTTATTAGAAAAATTAGCAAAATTACAGAGCAAAATGCTTGAATTATTAAAAGACAATAGCATATATTTATATCCTATCGCACTAATTTATGGCTTTTTTCACGCTTTACTACCAAGTCACGGAAAAAGCATAACTGCAGCTTATTTTATGAACTCTAAGAAAAAAATATTATTTTTTAGTCTAAAAGTAGGTTTTATTCACTTAGTAAATGCCTTTATAATTGCTAGTTTTTTCTCTTTATTTAATCTTTTAAATCTTAATAAAATTTCAGGATTTTTAATAAGTTTCTTAGCACTTATTTTGCTTTATTTAAAACTAAAAAAACCACAAATTTCACAAATTGCAAAAACACCAAATAATATAAAAAGCTTTAGTGTGGCTAATGAGAATAGAATTTTAAATGTAGTAAATAAAGAAAAAGTTCTTGATAATTTCTTAGCATTTAGCATAGGTTTATTGCCTTGTCCTGGACTTATTTTAGTAATTGGTTTTATAAGTAGCTTAGGTGCTAGAGCTTTTATAGCGGCTTTATTAATCGCATTAGGTATGAGTTTGGCTATATTTTTAAGTGCATTTATAATAACAAGATTTAAATTTAGCTCAAAAATAGAGATTTTAAGCCTTGTATTTGTAATATGCGTTGGATTATTTATAGGATTTTTTGGATGATTGAAGTAAAAAATGTAAGCTTTTCTTACGATACGGAAGAGATTTTAAGCAATATTAGTTTTAATGTAGAAAAAAATGAATTCGTAGGAATTATAGGAGCAAACGGCGGTGGAAAAAGCACAACTTTAAAGCTTTTATTGGGTTTGTTAAAACCAAGTAAAGGCGAAATTATTATAAACACAAATAAATTAAGTTATGTCCCGCAAGTTGCTAATATAAATCCTAGTTTTCCTATCAATGTTTTAGATGTAGTTTTGATGGGAACTTTAAAAAGAAATTCATTCTTTTTTAATTCAAAACAAGATAAATTAAATGCACTTTTAGCACTTGAAAAATTAGGCTTAAAAGATTATGCAAATAAAAGATTTGCAAGTTTAAGTGGCGGGCAAAAACAAAGAGTTTTAATAGCTAGAGCAATACTTAGTGGCTGTGAATTATTATTACTTGATGAGCCTACTGCTAGTATTGATGCAAAAGGACAAATAGAAGTGTTTGAATTATTAAAAAGCCTTAATAATCAAGGAATTAGCATAATTTGTGTTTGCCACGATATAGCTTTAATTTCTTCGTATGCAAATAAATTAATTCATATTAGCAAGACCGCACATTTACACAAAATCACAAAAGGTCTTGATAGCAACAAATTATTACACTTAGCAACGCATAAAAATAATTTATGCGAAGTTGATATATGGGAAAATTATGGAATATCTAAATTATAATTTTATTCAAAATGCAATTTTAGCAGCAGTTTTAGTGAGCATTGCTTGTGGGATTATAGGAGCGCTTGTTCTTACAAATCGCCTTGTAGCAATGGTAGGTGGTATTTCTCACGCAGCTTATGGTGGGCTTGGGATTTCGCTTTATTTTGGAGTTAGCACTATGCTTAGCACTTTAGCCTTTGTTATTGCTTGTGCTGTTTTGATTGCATATTTATCAAGAAATTACAAAAATCAAGATGCTGTAATTGGTGTAGTATGGGCTTTTGGAATGAGTGTTGGGATATTGCTTAGCGATTTAAGTCCTAATTCAAATTCCATAGTTTTTAGCTATTTATTTGGAGCTATTTTGGCAGTTGAATTAAGTGATATTTATATTATGTTAAGTGCTGATATAGCTTTTATCATAATGGCTTTTGTGTTTTATAGACAATTAATAGGAGTTAGCGTTGATAGTGAGTTTTGCAAGGCAAATGGTGTTAATGCAAATCTAATTTATTATATGCTAATAATTGCAGCCGCTGTTTGTATAGTGATTAGTTTAAGAGTAGTTGGAATGGTTTTAATACTAGCTTTGCTTTGTATTCCTAGCTATATTTCTTCTATGTTTTGCACCAAGCTCTCATCTATGATGATTATTTCTGTATTATTATCGCTATTTTTTTGCTTAGGTGGATTAATTTTAAGTATTGCTTATGAATTAAGCAGTGGAGCTTGTATAATTTTACTTGCTTGTTTTTGCTTTATGATTGCTTATGTTTTAAGTTTTATTGTGAAAAAAAGAATTTGAAATAAGATAAAAATCTCATTTCAAATTCTAAAATTATTTTATAAATATCTTTGCAAGTGCTTCATTTACCTGCATTGAAGCTTTTTCGTAATTTTCATTTTTTACCCATAGTTGAATTGCTATTTCTATATTAGCATCATTTACATTTTTAACCCCTACATAAATTGCTGGATTTTTTAAAATTAATTCATTTTGACCTAATGCTGTTTCAACTTCTTTTCTAACATCACATAAAGTTGATGGGTCAATTACTTTAGAATAATCAATTCTTCTTGTTTTTTCACGAGAATAATTATAAATATTATCGCTTATAACTTTTGAGTTTGGAACTATTATATTTGTATTATCGTATGTTCTAAGCGTAACTGAAAACAAACATATATCAGATACAAATCCTTCTCCTGCACCAAATTTTACATAATCACCTATTTTAAAAGGTCTAAACACTACAACCAAAACACCCGCAGCTATATTTGATAAAGTTTCTTTAAACGCAAAAGATATAGCAAAAGATGTAGCTGTAAATAAAGCAACGAATGAAGTCGTATCAACACCAACATTATTAAGTGCTGCTAGAATTCCAACAACTAAAATTATAATTTTTACAAGCTTAACTAAGAAATTGGTTAAAGTCTCATCTGTGCTAATTTTAATTAAAGTAACTCTTAAAATTTTTCCTACAACTTTCATTAAAAATAATGCTAAAACAATAATAAGAATTGAACCTAAAATCTTAAAACCATATTTTAAGAAAAATCCTTCAAAATCAAAACCTGCACTTTGCAAATCAATTAGTTTATTCAGAGTTTCTGTGGTTGTGGCTTTTACATCTTGAATTGTTGTATCCATCAATATCCTTTTTAAAAAATTTGAAAATGAATATTAACAATTAATTACTTAATTTTAATTAATATTATTCTCTAATCTAATTAAAAGGAGTAAAAATGAAAAATATTTTAGTGCCTATGGCAAATGGAGCTGAAGATATTGAATTAATTAGCATTATTGATATTCTTCTAAGAGCGAAAAATTATGGAGCTAATATAAATGTAATTTGTGCTAGTTTAGATGATAATTTAGAAGTTACACTAGATACTGGTATGGTTTTAAAAGCTAAGGTAAAACTAAGCGAAGTTGATACTAAAAACATTGATGCAATTGCTCTAGCAGGTGGTTTTGGTGGTATGACAAACCTTAAAAATAGTGAAAAAATCAAATCAATTTTACAAGATTTAAATTCTCAAAACAAATTAATAGCAGCAATTTGTGCTTCTCCAATAGTTTTAGCAAATGCTGGGGTTTTAAGTGATGAATTTACTTGCTATCCAGGTTGTGAAGAAGGAATTAAAGGAACAAGATTAAATGAGCCTGTGGTAGTTCGTAAAAATATAATCACAAGTGCTGGACCTATCACTTCATCTTATTTTGCACTTACAATAGTAAAAGAAATGGGATTTTTAGACCAATTTAATGGAATGCTTGATGGTTTATTAATAAATCAATTCGGAATTAAATTCTAATTAAAATATATTGAGTGTTTTTCAACACTCAATTAAAATATTTTCTTCTAACAAAGGAGCTAAAAAAGCTAGAACAAAATACTTTTTTAAAAAAATATAAAATGAAAAAGATTGTTAAAAATGAAGTGGCCGGGAGAAAGGGATTCGAACCCCTGGAGGCTTGCACCTCAACGGTTTTCAAGACCGCCGCTTTCGACCACTCAGCCATCTCCCGAAAAATTATCAAACAAGCGATAAAAGATTTTTTGCAAAAGCCTTATTGGAGGTGATACTCGGATTTGAACCGAGGATCAAGGCTTTGCAGGCCCATGCCTTACCGCTTGGCTATATCACCTTATGGTGCCCAGAGCCGGACTTGAACCGGCACGGTAAAAACTACCGAGGGATTTTAAGTCCCTTGCGTCTACCATTTCCGCCATCTGGGCAAAATATGTAAAATAATGGAGCGGGAAACGAGGTTCGAACTCGCGACCCCAACCTTGGCAAGGTTGTGCTCTACCACTGAGCTATTCCCGCACTTATGAAATAAAGACAGAATTATATATTTTTTTTCTTAAATTAAACTTAATTATAAAAAAATTATGAAACTTGTATATTTACACAATTTTTGCCGCTTTTTTTACCAAAATATAATTCTTGATCGGCAATTTTAAAATAATGCTCAAAACTATCTTTACAAGGATTTTTAATAAAAATACCACCAATTGTTATAGTTGGTTTTATGTTATATTTTTTCAATTCTTGTTTTGAAACTGAATTTTTTACTACATTCATATAGTATTCTGCTTCTTGATTGTTTTTCACATTTAATTTCACTACAAATTCTTCGCCACCCCATCTAGAAACAACGCCTTTAAGCCCTAACATTTCATACTGAATTGCTGATGCTACACTTTTTAAAACTATATCGCCTATATCATGACCATAAGTATCATTAATTCTTTTGAAATTATCTATATCACAAATTGCTATTAAAAGTGATTCATCTTTATTGAAGTTAGGAATTATCTTTTCTTCAAAGTATTTTCTATTAAAAAGACCTGTTAGAAAATCTCTATAAACCAAATAAGTTAAGTCGGATAATTTTTTATTTGAAGTAACCGTTGCAAGACCACCATAAATTAACATAAAAACAGAGCTTGAAAATGTATTGATATAGAAAAACAAATCTTGACTATTACTATATTCACCTACTAAATAATGTCTAAAATAATATAAACCATATATGCTAAAAAGCAAAAATAAACTTACTGATATTCTATAAAGCCACTTGCTAAAAAATGTAAATTGCAAGAAAAATAAGCACATCATAATAGTGCTAAATCCACTTTCAAACCCTAAATAATAAGAACCCATAATTTGGTGTAAAAATATTTCGGCAAATGCTACAAAAAACGCTGCTGTTATTTTGTCTTTTAAATAAAAGCAAATTGCTACAAAATAACTCGTTATTGAGTAAATATTAAAAATAGCCATAGGAAAAATACCATTAATTAAAAACAAAAAACAATAAACACAATGTGTAATAAATATAGAAACAAGTAGCCAAAGGTTTATGTCTATTTCTTTTAATAATTTAATAAAATCGTTTCTAATGGGTATTCCTTGTTTTTTAATAATAAATAGTTAAGTAATTTTGCCTAAAATTGTTTAACACTTTGATGATAAGGATTAATATGGAAAGCACTTTAGTTGCACTTGGGGTATCAACTTTTAAAATAGCACTTTTATTATCACTTCCGATGCTCTTAGCTGGACTTATTGCAGGACTTTTAATAAGTATATTTCAAGCGACAACCCAAATTAACGAAATGACTTTAAGTTTTGTACCAAAAATCATTTTAGTTGTTGTAATAATAATATTCTTAATGCCTTGGATGATGAATCAAATGATAGATTTTACAACTATGATATTAAATAAAATTCCAAGTTTTGTTAAATGATTTATCTAGCACAAACCGATACTACAGCTGGATTTTTAAGTAAAGATTATAAAGAAATTAATTTAGCTAAAAAAAGAGAAATCAATAAACCTTGCATAATCACAAGCACATATCTAACTAGCCTTAAAAACATTGCAAGAGTTCCAAATAAATTTAAAAATCAAGTAAGAAAGGCTAAAAAAACAACCTTTATATATAAAAACCAAATATCATTTAGGCTAGTAAATGATAATAAACATAGTTTATTTTTAAAGAATTTTAAATATTTATACTCAAGTAGTGCAAATTTGCACGGATATGAATTTGATATAAATTATGCAAAAAATATAGCCAATGTAATTGTGGATTTGGATTTAGCTCAAAAAAGTTCATCAAAAATGTTTAAAATAAACAATTCTAAACTAAAGCAAATTAGATAAATTATGATTTAAGTTTAAAAAAACTACCCCCACTACCACTTAAAAATAAGCCCTTATTAGCATAGTCTAAAGTGATAGAATATAAAGCATTGCAAGGTTTTAGCAAATCATTTAATTCATAATTTGTAAAATTATTTAAAAGCTCTTTTGTCTTTAATTTACTCAATTCGTCATTTTCATAATATTTTGGCTCTTTTGCAAATTCGCTAAAAACATCTTTTGTGCTACAAGGTGTGCTAAATTCTAATGAAAAATCGCATAAATCATCGCTAAAATCATCAATTATCTCACCATATCCACTAACATTAGCACTCTTTAGCCCACTTTCAAAAAAGCTCACATCAGCCCCACTAAGCCTAGCAATTGCTTTAGTATCAAAAGGCTTTATATCATTTAATAGTTTTATAAAACAAGCAGCATTAGAACTAGCACCGCCAAGTCCTGCAAAAGTAGGGATATTTTTGTGTAAAACTAAAGCGAAATTATTTTGAAATTCTTGTTTTAAATTCTCATCAATCAAACTTAAAACTTTTGAAAAAATATCGCTTTTAGAATAAAAATTACTTACTAAATTATCATTTATCAAATAAAATTTATCCATCAAAACATCTTGTTTAAACTCATTTTCGTAAGTAATTCCATTGATTTTTAATAAAGAATTTGAATTAGGAATTAAAGTTTTATCTAAATTCCTAGCTTCGTTTTTAGGTATAAAATAAAGCTCATCATATAAATTATCAATCCTATAAAATCTTGAAATTAATTGATGATAATTATCCTTTTTGCCTGTAATTTTTAAAAATATATTAATCTTTGCAAAAGCTTTCATTATTTATCTTTTTTATACATTGAAAGTGAGTTTACTAAACTATCTAACAATTCACTTGAAGATGCAGCTGATTGGATATTTTCATCTTTTATAGAATCTACTAATTCATCTCTTAAAATTAAAGTTTGTTTAGGAGCTTCTATACCGATTTTTACCGAATCGCCCTTTATTTCAAAAATCTTAATTTTAATCCCACCATCAATAACTATTCCTTCACCTGCATTTCTTGATACTACTAACATTTTTCCACCTTATTTAAAATATATTCTATTTTTTCATCTAATCTAATAATGCTAAAACAATCTCCTAAATCTATTTTATAAATTTTGTAATCTTGTTTTTGAAAATCACTTAAGTTTAATTTTTTACCCAATAGCAAGTCGTTTATATCGCCTAAATAAAAATTTTCTTCTAAATCAACACTTCCAAAAGCATCATAATTTTTAAATTCTTTAAAGCCGCCTTCACTAAGTCTTCTTAAAGCACTTAAAGTCCCTTTTACACCTAATTCATCGCAAATTAGCTTGGCGTATGAACGAACATAAGTGCCTTTACTAGCACTTAATCTAAAACTAATAAAAGGGAAATTATAATGCAAAAACTCCGCTTTTACACTCATTACACACTCATTTAGCTCAACCTTTTCGCCATTTCTAGCTAACTCATACGCTCTTTTGCCATTGATTTTTTTAGCACAAAATATAGGCGGAGTGTAAGTTATATCTCCTTGATACTTAGCAAAAGCTTGCATAATTTGTTCTAAACTAGGCTCTTTAACACTACAAAAGCTTATGTTTTCATTATCTAAGCTAGGACTAATTGCACCAAGCCAAATCGTTGCTTCATAGACTTTTGGCTCAAGATTTAAAAAGCGAAATAATTTTGCGTGTTTTTTATCAGCACAGAGTAATGCCCCACTAGCAAATGGGTCAAGTGTGCCTGAATATCCTAATTTTAGCCCTAATTTTTTACCTAATTTTAAAGCGTAAGAATTAGAGCTAATATTAATTGGTTTGTTTGCTAGAAAAATCATTATTCAAAAATAATTTTTACTTTATCGTTTTCTAAGCCATTTTCTATTATTTGCATACTTGTAAGACTACTAGCAACTGCGTTTTCTACTTCCATTACTTGATTAGGACACATCATTTTTGTGCTTGCTGGATTTTCATAATAAATATTATTATTTTCTTGTTTTATAGCACTAAAAATTCTATTGCAACCTACAAACATTCCTAATTTATTATCTTCAATTATTAAAGACCAATTACTAGAATTGCTATATTCTTTATTTGTGTCTTTAACTATAATTTTTGATATTTTATATTCTTTATTTTCTAATTTTTTCACTTCTTTTGCTACCTCAACATTGTTAGTATTCGCACAACCAAAAAAAGCTAATACGCTTAATAATATTAAAGATTTTTTCATTTATTTTCCTTTGCTTTATTTATACTTTCTCTTAATAATCCTTCATCGGCTTTACCTAAAATAAAATACTCATTTCCTAATTTTTGATATTTACCATCTTTTAACATTACTTTAAAAGGTAATTGAACCTGAGTATTATATTTTATATCATCTGTTATTGCTTCTACTATCAAATCTGCTCTTTTATCATTTGTTAAAAAATAATACGCATTATAGTTCTTTGCAAATTCTTTTAATTTTTCATTATCAGCTTCTTCTGCATAAGATAATCCAACAAACACTAAATCATCTAAGTGCTTTGATTGTATATCAAAAAGCATTGGAGCTTCGGCTCTACAAGGCTGACAAAAAGTCCCAAATATATCAATAATTAAAATTTTATTGCTATCAACCAAACTAAAGCCATTTTCTTCTCTTTTGATTTTTATTTCTTGATTATCCCAACTTTTTAAAGTTAATATATCTCCAGTTTTAATACTTGTAGTTTTAGCTTCATCGTTGCAAGCACTAAAAAATAAAGCAATAAAACTAGCAACAAATAATAATTTTTTCATACCCACTCCTTAAAAACTTCTAATAAATACGCTATGCATAGGTTTTCCATCTTTATCAAGTTTATAATACTTAAATGCAATCTTGGTTCCTATGTTTAATGGTTTATTTATTTCGTTAATATTAAAACCACTGCCTATAGTAATAGTTGTAAGTTCGTTATTGTTTAATTTTTCATCAGTAAATTTAGTAAGGGCTCTTAAAGCGTTAATCTTTTTCCATTGGCATTCATAATTAATTAGCTTGCCTTCATTGTTTAAATTAGTTTTTGATATAACGCAATTATCTTTATAAAACTTTCTAATTTGCACTATTTTATCTTGTCTTGGAACATCATAATCAGTATTCTTTTTGTGTAAATACACACCTTCTGATTCTTTTAATATAACTTCATTAAAAAAATCTACAAATTCATCTTCACTATTAAATTCATTCTGAACTACGAATGTAATATTTTTATTAGGGTGTTCTTTTAAATAATCTCTTAAATAATTTAATCTATCCTTTAAATCTCCCTTTTGATTAGGGACATCAACCACATAAAATTTAGCACATTTAAGCTTGTTTAACATAACATCATTAAAGGTATCATAATAATCTGTCCCACAAAATAAAAGACCTTTTATCTCAAAAGGTGGAAAATCCTTTGTAAAATCTTTGCTAATTTCATAAGTTTGATTATGATTATTATATAACTTTTTACCATCCCAGTTTGCACCCATACCATCAATATATTCGCTAATATAATAATCTCTTACATCAATACTTTTTAACTCATCAAAATCACTTCCTTTAAATGAGCTACCTAGTAATGTTGAAAAAAACATACAAAAAATTAAAAAAAATTTCATCCATTCTCCTAAAATCTATATAATTCTTTAAAAAACTTTAAAATAAAAATCTAAATCTATTAATTAAGGGGACTTATGATTTCTAAAATATCTATTTCTAAAAAACTTTTATTGCTTACAAGCACATTTTTAATTATATTATTAATTTATAATATTTTGCTAATTAAAAATAGTTATAAGACATATAATTCTTCAATAACTGCACAAGATAGCGTAAAGATAATATCTCAAACCAACGAAATAATTCACTTATTACAAGTTGAGCGTGGGCTTAGCGTAGGATTTTTAGCTGGTGCAAATAAACAAACTTTAATAGAACATAGAGCTAAATTTATTTTAAATAACGACTTAAAAAACGAAGTTGATAGTCTAAGAAATATGGTAGATAATAAGGCTAATAGAGCTGTAGTATTACAAAATTATACTAATTTAATAAATCAACAAATCAAAAAAGTTAAAGATATTTCTCAAAGTCTTGATGAAAGCTATGCTAGTTTAAGCGATGCTCTTAATTTAGTAGCTACTACAAAAGAAAGATATGGCTTATTAAGGGGGACTTTAAACGGAGTATTTAATGCAAATACTATGGATATTAACACTTTTTCAAACATTAGTTACCTAAATACAAGTATTTCTGGAAAATTAAAAGAATTAAAAGAATTAAAAATTAATTTTATAGATGAATATTTAAAAAATCTTTCAAATCTTGAAAGTTATAAAAAACTTCAAGAATTTATATCAACTACTATGAATAATAATATAAATGGTAATTTTAATATAAATGCAAATGAATTTTTCCAAGTAGCTACTAATGTGATAGAAGATTATAAAAAATTAGAAAACGAAATAACAAATCAAATTCTAAATAAAGCAAATATAAATAAGTCTGAAGCTCAACAAGAAATAATTATTCAAATAATAATAGCCTTATTAGCACAAATTTTAAATATGTTTTTAGCTTATGTAATATCTAAAAATATCATTAAAAACCTTACTTTAATCAATACTGGTCTTAATAGTTTTTTTGATTTTTTAAGATATAAAAGCAATGATGTAGATAAAATAATCACAAATAATAAAGATGAATTTGGCAAAATGGCTATGCAAATAAATGCAACCGTATTAGAACTAAAGCAAAATTATGAAAAAGACCAAACCTGTATAAATGAAATTACAAATATTACAAATTCTATTAAACAAGGTAGTTTAAACAATGAAATAACCAGCGAACCTTACAATCCAAAAATAAAAGAATTAAAAGAAATTCTAAAAGAAATGTTGCAAACTCTAAAACTAAAAATAGGAAAAGATATTAACCAAATTGATGAGCTATTAAAAGAATACTCAAATATGAATTTCAAAAATAATATAAAAAACCCAATAGGAGAGATAGAAAATAGCCTAAATACCTTGCAACAAGAAATTAAAAATATGCTTTATTCTCAAGAAAATATAAGCAATACTTTAAAATCAAATTCTAATAATTTAAAAGAAAATATGAAACTTTTATTAGGTGGTAGCAAAAAGGCTAAAAACAACCTTGAAGAAAGTGCAGTAGCAATCAATCAAATGTCAAGCTCAATGACTGCAGTAGCTCAAAAAAGCCAAGAAATAATCCAACAAAGCGATAGCATAAAAAGCGTTATTGATGTTATTAGAGGCATTGCAGAAGATACAAATTTATTAGCTTTAAATGCTGCTATTGAAGCAGCGCGTGCAGGTGAGCATGGGCGTGGATTTAGCGTGGTTGCAAGTGAAGTTGGCAAATTAGCTAATAACACTAGCTCATCATTAAATCAAGTAGAAGCTAATGTAAAATTATTAGTCCAACAAATTCACGATATTGGTATGAGTATAGATGAGCAAACTCAAGCAATTAATCTAATCAATACAACCATAAGCGAAATTGATGAGCTAAGTAAAGAAAATGACAATATTGCAAATGATACAAATAAAGCTGCAAATAGCGTAGATAGTCTAGCTAGCAATATTTTAGATGATTTAAACAAAAAAGAATTTTAATTATCCTAGTTTTTAGGATAATTAAAATAAGAATTTAAATTATAAATTCTTAATAATTTTCGGAGCTTTAAAGCAGTCTTTCTCCCAGTTTTTAGTGCCATTAAATTTTTCTATATCTACTTTACAAGTGTGAGCTGTGTTGCTATTTGATACCGCTGAACTTGGGCTTGAGCTTGTTAGCACATTTACATTTCCATTTAGGCACCTTTTACCATCAATTTGCCACCAAGCACCTTGAAAAATCAAAATATTATTAGGATTAATATCACAAATTATTCTAGCCCCCACTAAAATCTCACCCCTATCATTAAAAACCCTTACAATATCTCCTTGCTTAATGCCCTTTTTAATAGCTAAATCTTTATGCAAATAAACAGGCTCTAAATCATTTTCACTATCTCTTATATCGCTATTATGTAGTTGTGAATGAAGTCTATAAGGACTATGTGCAGAAGTTAAAAATAAAGGATATTCGCTTAAAAGCTCATCTTTTTGCTCGTATTTTGCGATATTGTTTTTTATACTTAAATTAATATTTTTTATGTTTTTAAATCTTGTAAAAGGCTCTAACTCGCTTAAGCCCTGCACTTTTTCATAAGATTTTTCTAAAAACTCATCAAACTCACTTAAAATTATTCCTTTTTTAAAATATCTTTCTTTAATATCTAAATAAGCCAATTTTACTAAGTCTAATTCATCTAAATCACGGCAAAATTCATAAGATTTATTAAATCTTTTTGCTATTTCTTTGCATATTTCAAAATCACTTTTTGAGTTATAAAAAGGCTCTTTTATAGGTTTTAGTGCAAAAATTATTTCTTTATTCGTGCTTTGCTCTATATCATAACGCTCCCCTTCAATAGCAATAGGCAAAACAATATCGCTCATCTTAGCTTGAGCCGTCCAAAAAGGCTCAAGTGTGATAATACACTCAAGATTATTTAAAGCCTTTAAACTCTCATTGCTATTTGGCTGATGGGTAAGATATGAGCCACAAGCATTTATCATTAATTTTATATCAGGATAGATGATTTCTTCATCTTTATAAGTGCTTTTTGTATTAGGATTTAATAAGCACTCGCTAAGCCTTGAGCTTGGGATATAATGATTTTTGCCTTTTATTTCGCCTAAAAGTGCATTTATATCGCTTAATTTTTCTGTATTTTTTGCACTCTCACCCTTGCAACCACTGCTTAAATTAAACTCAATCCCTAAACCATCTTTGCCTATATGTCCGCACATAGCAGCTAAGCAAATTATTGCTAGGTAGTTAAATTCTCCGTTTAATTGTCTTTGAATTGACCTACCTAATAAAATATTACTAGGATTATTTTTAAGCTTTAAGGCTAGATTTTCTAAATCAGTTTTGCTAATACCACAAATCTTACTAGCCCATTCTAAGTCCTTATTTACCCCGTCGTTTATACCTAGAAAATAGTCTTTAAATGTATCAAATCCTGTGGTTTTACTCTCTATAAATTCTTTATCATAAAGATTATTAGTATAAAGATAATTACACATTCCAATAGCCATCGCCATATCAGAATTTGAATTAGGAGTTAGAGTTGTTGCATTCATCATTTTTGCACTCTCATTAGCTCTAATATCTATAAAAATTACTTCAATATCTTTATTTTCAGCCATTTGTTTTAGATATTTTTCGTGTTCGTGCATAGGAATATCGTGAGCAATTTTACTTGTAATAATAGGATTAGCTCCCCAAAACACCACTACTTTAGCGTGTTTGATTATTTCTTTATAATCAGTTGCTCTTTCATAAACACAAGATGAGCCAAAAACATAAGGCATACTAGCTATTGCAGAGCCGGTTGAATAATCTCCTAACTCAAAGACCCCGCCACCAAGAGCATTGATAAGTCTATGAATTAGCATTCTACCCCAGCCGATTTTACCTACCCCACCCCATTCGTAACTTTCAGCATAAATACTGCTAGAGCCGTATTCTTCATAATATTTTTTAAGATTATTTGCAATTAATTCAAAGGCCTTATCCCAAGAAATCTCTATAAACTCATCATCTAATCTATCCTTAGAACCATCTAAAAATCCACGCCTAACGCAAGGATTTTTAATTCTTGAGCTATGATTTATTCTGCTTGTGTAATGATTAATCAAATCAGTCGGGGCTTCATCGTAAATAAAAGGCGTAATTTTATCATCTTCTAAATAAAACGCCCCTACTCTAGTGGCTATTAAATGTTTTTTCATAATTCTTCCTTTATAAATATTATTTTTAGTATATAATCATTTTTTAATTTTACAAAGGAGGGATTATGTTAGCAGCTTTAAAAAGTTTTTGCTTAAAGAAAAATACCGCAAGCAATACAGCTAAAGTATTACTAGCAAGTATTTTAATAGCGTTTGCTGCTAATTTAAAAATAAGCATAGACATCATACCCTTTACTATGCAAACTATGGTGGTTTTAACTATATCTTATGCTTTAGGCTCAAGACTAGCTTTATTTAGTTTGATTTTATGGTTTTTAGAAGGTTTGTGTGGCTTTCCTGTATTTGCTAGCGGTGGTGGTTTGCACGCAATTTTAAGCCCTAGTGGTGGGTATATTTTTGGTTTGATTGCTATGGGTTATATTATGGGAAAAGCTAAAGACCATGATATAAACAATGTCTTTGCGTTAAGTTTATATGCTCTAGTAGCTACTGCAGTGCTTTATATTTGTGGCTTATTTATTTTAAGCTTTTATGTTCCTAAGGATAAAATACTTAGTATAGGGTTATATCCTTTCATAGTAACTGATATAGCAAAAGCATTTTGTGCTGCATTGCTTATAAATCCTGCTTATAAACTATTTAAAAACTTATAATTTATAAGTGCTTTTAAGTCAATAAATCATTTTGACTAAAAGCATTTTTTATTAAATTTCACATTTTTTTATATTTTTTTCAAAAAACTCTTGACAAACAAAATTTTCTTGGCTATTATTACGCTTTTACTTAACGATTACTACTTATTCCGGATTAGCTCAGCGGTAGAGTAGGCGGCTGTTAACCGCTTGGTCGTAGGTTCGAATCCTACATCCGGAGCCACTTTTTTATTTCCCTTAATTTTATTTTTAGCTCGTATCTAAAATCAAATAAATATTTTAAATATTAAATTCACAATATAATTATTTGCAAAAATAGAATTTAAAATTGATAGCAAAATATAAAAAATCACAACAAAACTATATTAAATATAAGTATAAAACTTAGTGAAACTTCTAATTATTTTAACAAAACAAACATATTAAGAATTAGTAAAATATTACAAATAAAATATAAAAAACAATAGTTTTAAGCACTATTCATAAAAATATATTTAAGTTTTTAAAAATTCTTAAATTATGATTTTGATAAAAATTATGTTGCAATGAGCAAAACAAGCAGTGGTATTTGTAATTTTATCTATTTTGCAAAAGTAATACAAAAATTATTGCTATTTTTCTTTAAATATCTAAAAAGCAAGCATTTGTAACAATATTTTTAATCAAGATTGTTCTAAAGTAATATAATAAAACTCTCTTTATTTTAACTTCAATTAAAATATATTAAATTACCTGTCACGATTAGATTGGTATTTTATTTCGTTATTAAAATCAATGCAAATTGCTAAATACTCTTTAGGCAAAATAATTTCTTCAAAGCACAAAGCAGTGGAAAATACCCCGCAACTAAGCGTGTTTTCTCCTATTACACTAACTTGAGAATATTTAAAATCTTTTGTATTTATTATGTGATTTGCTCTTTCATATTGTGCTGAAGTTGTTAGCGATTGATTTAAGATTTGCCATTTTTTAATAGCTTCTTGTGGATTTTTAGGATTTTTAATATTTACAAATATTTCTTTATTAGTCTTTAAATCCCCTCCAAAATTAATCACATATTTGTATTTTTCACAAATTTTAGCACATTCATCAACTGCAAATTCTTTAATCACACCACCTAAGTCAATTTTTGTATTTATATCTTCAAATTCTATAAATTTTTTAGATAAAAAATATGAATTTTTACCATATTTTGCATTGTTTTTTAATTTTTTATTGATTAGTGTAATATCAAAAGCATAATTAGTAATTTCACTAAGACTTGAGAGTTTTTGCAAAATCATCATAGTTTGCTGGTCTAATTTTATACGATTTTTGCTTTTATTATTAATTTTAGATACCAGCGAAGAATTATCAAAATAATTATATTTTAAATGTAGATTTTTACAAAGCTCAAAACATTTAATAGCCAAATTAGAAGCTTCATATTCACTAGCTTCTAATTTAATAACACATTTTGTGCTAAAACAAGAAAAAACAAATTCTTTCACTTACTAACTTTTATATTAAATGGAGTTGTTAAGGCTTCTTCACGAATTATTTTGCCGTTTTCACATAGCTTTAATATAACGCTAAATTCCCCGCTTAAATCATTTTTTGGTAAAGCAAAAATTTTACCTTTTTCATCAACAAAATCTGCAAACTCATCAGGTAAAAGATACACAATATTTATCCCATCAATATGTTGTGGAAAAATAATATCTGATTTTATTTTTTCTTTTCCACCACTATTTTTCATCTTAATTTTAATATTTTCCATATTTGGTGCGATAAAACTAAAAATATTTGCTTTTAAATTCTCAAATTTATCGTCTATGCTAATGCTTTTGCCTTTTGATAAATCATAAATATCAATATTTCTACGATTATTAGAAACAATTAATGTATTATTGTCTTTAAATGTAGCGGCATAACTTACATTCCCACCCTTAATACTTCCTGCTAAATACGGCTTATTTTCAATATTAAAAATACTAGTTTGCCCTAATCTATCTCCAAAAGTATAAGCCAAAGTTTTACCATCTGGACTAATAGCATAAGAGCCAGAATATAAAGCAAAACCTGTATTTGAACACTCTGTTGTGTGGTTTAATACACTTACTTTACATAGCTTAGAATTATAATTATGTGGTGTTGCATAATAAATATTTTTTGCATCAGGACTTACTAAAAAAGGGCTTGTAGTAGCTTTTATAGGACGACCAAAATATTGTGCGTTAAAATCTGCGATTTTATTTAGTTTAGATTTTTTAATATCGTATTCATAAATGCCTTTATTTTCGCCTTTTAAAAGCACAAATAATCTATCAAGCCTAACATCAGCCTTTACTACATCTTTAATCTTAAAGCTTTTTATCAATTTTAAATTCTTATCAAAAATACTAAAAGTTTCTTTATCATCTAAAGCAATTACACCATCTTTGTATTTTCTAAACAAAAAATATTCACCCTTTAAAAAAGCTAATTCCTTTAAATCACCGCTATTATCTAATTTTATTTTATGTAGTCCTGAATGGTGCAAATATGGTCTAGCATTTTTATTATCTCTTCCTAAATATTTTGGCATAGTATTTACAAAAGCAGTTTTATCATCTATAAATTCTACTTGCTCTACGAAAAGCTCACTTGCCCCACTCCACTCATCATCATCGTTATTATCTGTTTTGCTATCTTCTTTAACTTTTTCTTGTTTTTTTGCATCGTCGGTAGCTTCTGGATATTTCTTACCTAATTCAGAATGATCAGCATCTTTTATCGCATAAAAATCATTATAAACAATATTGTCATTTTTTAAGTCAAATAACACTATTGATGAATGATAGCTCCCTGCTGCTAGTAATTTATCATCTCTTACGCTAATATCTCTAAAATATAAATCAGTTTTTGATTTGCCTTCAAAATATCTTGCATAATGCCATTTAAAACTATCATCTGGATTTAAAGACTTAATAAGATTTGCTTGAATGCTAGTTTTATTAATACTATCATCATAAATATCAATCATTTCGTTTGGTTTTATTACATAACTAGCATTTAAAGAACTTGCTAAAACACAAGCTAAAGTTGAGCTTAAGAATATTCTCTTCATTTAAACTTCCTTTCATAATTATTGATAAGTATTATAATAATTATTATTTAATATAAGTTTAAATATCATTCATTTTTTAGAATTTAAAATAAGCAAAAGCCTATTTTAAATTCCTTTTTTTCTACAAGTTTAAATAATACTCTATTTGTTCTTTTCCAAGAACTCTGATTAAATTCGTGCTACCTGTTTCTCCTACAGGATAACCTGCTGTGATAACATAATTTTTACTTTTATCCATAATGCCTTTTTTTACCCCTACTCTTACACAATTTTGTAAAAGTTCGTGCAAACTACCTGCCTTATCAACCACATAAGCTTCACTAAGACCCCAACAAATACTAAGGCTTTTTAGTGTTTTATCACAATGGCTCATTGTTATTATCTTTGTATCAGGTCTATATCTTGCCATTTTTTTAACACTTGCACCACTACTTGTAAGACAAATCAATGCGTCTGCATTAATATCTTTTGCAAGTTGCACAGCTGATGCTGCGATGGTATCTGTCATATCTTTTTTATCATGATTAAAATTGCAATATGGATAGATTTTCTCTACTTCGCTAATCGTTGCAGCCATAATGCTAACGGCATTTACAGGGTCAATCCCAACTGCACTTTCTTCGCTAAGCATAACAGCATCAGTTCCATCTAACACAGCATTTGCAACATCGCTTATCTCTGCTCTAGTTGCACTTTTGTTATTTGCTAAAGAAAATAGCATTTGAGTTGCAGTAATTACTGGCTTACCTATTTCATTAGCTTTTTTAATTATTGATTTTTGTATGCTTGGAACCTTATAAAAAGGAACTTCTATTCCTAAATCCCCACGAGCAACCATTATCCCATCGCTTACATTAAGAATTTCATCTATATTCTCAACAGCGTCAAATTTTTCAATCTTTGCAAAAACAGCAGTTTTATTTCCGTTTTCGGCTAATATTTGCTTAGCATTTTTGATATCATAAGCGTTTTGAACAAAAGATATTGCCATATAATCAACATCATTTTTAACACCCCACAATAAATCATCTTTATCTTTTTTAGTAATTACTTCTATATTGATTTTTGTGTTAGGGAAATTTATACCTTTATTTGACGCTAATTTTCCATCGTTTTGAACTTGGCATTTTAAATAATCTTGATTTACATCTTCAACTATTACTTTAATAGAACCATCGCATAAATATATAGCTTCGCTAACTCTTACTGCACCTAGAATTTCATTATAATTTGTGCTTACTTCATAGTGATTTTGTGCTTTTTGATTAGCCTTTATTGTATGTCTATAAATATCTAATCTATCGCCTTTTTTTAATAAAAATGGCTCGGGAAGTTCTAATACCCTAATCTTTGGCCCTGAAATATCTTGTAATACTCCGATATTTTCGCCTAATTCTTCAGCTATTTTTCTTACCTTATCTAAATTCGCTTTATGATATTCATGAGAGCCGTGAGAAAAATTTAAACGAAATACATTAACACCTGCTTTTATCATTTCTCTTATACATTCTTCGCTATCGCTTGCAGGCCCTAAAGTTGCTATTATTTTTGTTTTTTTCATTTTATCCCCTTAGTTCTTTATTGAATAGTTCTTCGTTAAATTCAAGTTTTAAATAATCAACCACCATTCTTAAATCTCTTAAAGCATTTCCCATACAACTAGTCGCACCTGGACTTGGGGTCATATTAAAGATTATTCCTTGATTTTGTGGCACTATACTAGCTTCGCCTAGCATTAATTTCTTTTCAGTTTTGTTTAGCACTTGTGGGCGAACTCCACCAAAACCTTTTGCGTAAGTTATATCATCAGTTGTAAGACTTGGGACGATTTTTCTAGCGTCTTTTACGAAAAGATTTTTATTAAGATATGGCACTTCAAATAAGAAATTTCTTAAAATATAATTTCTAATAGTGCTATCTTTCATTAAATCAAGCAATATTTTAATAGTAGTTCCATCAAGGCGTAAAGTTGTAAAAAATTCAGGCAAACTCTTAAGCCCGTGATAACGCTCAAGCTTAGGTAATACTAAAGCAGTCGGACCAAAACGAGTATTCATATCACATAAAATATCAGGGTCGCCGTGTAATGCTGCAAAAGGTAATTTTGGATTTTGAACCATATAAACTTTACCATTTAATAAATGCTTTTTAGTTAGATAAAAGCTACCTGCAACAGGCAAACAGGCGTAATCAAGACCATAACCCATCTTATGTGCTAAAAACAATGAATGAGCACCTGCATTTACCACTACGAAATTCGCACTAAATTCAGTCTTGTTAGCACTAATTAAATAAAAAACATCGCCTTTTTTATAAATATTTACAATTTCTTCATTAAAAAACATTTGATTTTCTTGATTAGCTTTCATTGCTTCTTCAGCTAAACTCTCGCTCATTTTGCCAAAATCAACCGTTGTATAACAATCCCCTGCTAATGCACCCATTGCAAATATTTCTTCAGGTCTATCACCACCACCTAAAGCTTCTACTACTTTTGGCTCTATTCTTTTTATTTCTGCTTTATCAAACTTTCTAATATAAGGATAAATATCTTTAAATTCTTCATATCTTTTTTGCATAAAAGCACATTCTTCTTCACCAACAGCTAAAGCCATTTTTTGATGAGAAAACATAAACTTCTCTTCTGCTTTTACTAATTTTGCGTAATTTACAATCATATCAGCGTTAGGTTTTACTTTTGAAGCTTTTTCATAAGTATAATTTGTTTCTATATCTCCGCTATGAATTGTTTGAGAATTGCTAGTGCCTTTAGAATTGAGAGTGCTTAATGCGTGATATTTTTCTATTAATGCCACTTTTTTTACATTTGTATATTTGCTAAGCTCATAAAACAAAGCCGCTCCACTAATTCCACCACCAACTACTATAACATCAAAATGTTGTGCCATACTCCATCCTTTTTGTAATTTTTTTAATGATAATTTTATTTATTTATAAATTCAAGTCTTTAATTAATTTTTGCATTCCTTGAAATACTAAATTTTTTTCATTTATTGCGTTTTTAAAAAACTGACTTAAAAAGCTTGCGTCTCCACCAGTTAGATAAATTATCTCATCATTGGCAAAATCATTAATACTATTTACAACACTTGAAATTATCCCGTAGCTAATAGCGTCTTTTGTGGAATTTGGTAACGAATTTAAATCAATAGATGTATTTAATTCATAATCTAATCTACAAGAAATATTCTTATAAGCATTAAGATATGATTGAATACCTGGCAAAATAAATCCGCCTAAATGTTTACCGCCACTCATTTTATCAATTGTAATTGCACTACCAGCATCTACAATAATGCCAGAATCAATGCAATAACAAGAAGCAATTCTATCAACACCCAAACCAACATAAGAAGTATTAAGACTAAAATAAGGTTCAAGATTAATATAGTTATTAGGTAGTGTAGAAAAATTAGAATTTACACTTATATAAAATACTTTTTCTTTAAAAGAGTTTGGGATAAAGTCTTTTAACTCTATCCTTTTTGCATGTTCTTCTTTATAAACACAAGCTGTTGTGTTTCCAATATCAATTAAAGTCATTTCAATTCATAGCTTTTGTTATTATAAAATAAAATATTATCCTTAAAATAAGCACCTGAATCTATTTTAGAATCTAAATTATAAACAGCTAATTCGTTTAATTTATCATCTAATTTTATCAAGTATCCATTATGCTCTAAAGCATAAATAAAGTTATTATAAACATAAACATCACTATAGTTTGCATATTTAAATTTAATTTTTGTAATTTCATTTAATAAATAATCAAATTTATAAATTACGCCTTCATTTGATAAAATATAAATATAATTATCTTTTTCTAAAGCCTTTTTAATATTGATTAGTTTAGTATATGTTTTATTATCAATTATTGTAAATACCTTACTAGAACTTGCTGCGATTAATTTTTCACTATCAGCTTTTAAAAATACAACATTATTAAAAAATTCTTGAGTTCCTACATTTATACTTCTTATAAAAGTATTGGTATTGTTATTGATAACGATTAATTTGCCATCTAAGCTAGGAATTATTATCACATTGTTATTGAAACTAGGATTTGCTAATTTTTTCACCACTCCATTTGCTTGTCCGTAGTTTTCACTAAATAAATATTTTTGTTCTAACAAATCAAATATTATTATATTATTCAAAGCATCAACCATTACAGCTTTATTGCCTTCTGTTGCGATACTTACAATTTTTGCATCAAATTTCTTATCAAAAATTACTTCTTTATCTTTTAAGATTTTTAAAAATCCTAAATCATTAGATAAATATAAGATATTATCTTGTTTGTTAATGATTTCATAGCCTTTAAAATTCTTCAAGATATTATCATTTTTCGTTTTAATTGTTGTAAGCTTTTGAGTATTTTCTGGCTTATAGTATTGTTTTGAACCTGAACAAGCCGCTAAAAATACTAAAGATAAAGCTATTAAAGAATATTTTTTCATTGGTTACCTTGATAATGTTTTAAATTATTAGCAATTCTTAAAAATACAGAATTTGCACTTATTGAATTAAGTTTTACTTCAGCTTCTTTAATTTTATTATCTTTTAACAACGCATAAGCTTCTTGTATTGTTTTTAAATCTGTTAAGAAAAAATCTGATTTAAATTCTCTAGCTTTATAAATTTCTAACAATAATTTATCCTCATTACTAGGATTAAATTGTAATAATTCATCTAAATATTTTTCATCTAAAAGCACTGCTAAATATAAATTAGGATTTAAAGATTTTAATTGATTTAATTTATCATTATTTTTAGTAATTAATAGCTCATTATATAAAGCATTTGCTTCTTCTTTTGTTTTTTGTTTTATAGAATCATTAATAGATGTTATAACAAAATAAGCAACAATTACGATTATCAAAAATATAAAAAGAAATTTGTATTTTCTAATAAATCTTTCAACTTTAATGCCAAATTCTTCTACGCTATATGAATTTTCTTTCAAATTAAATTCCTTAAAAATTAATAAAATTAAAGCTGAAATTGTAACAATTTTTCGTAAATCTTGATAAATTTAGTGCTATATTAAATTTTTATTATATAATCAGATGAAATTTTATTAAAGCAAGGTGAACTTATGGTAGTCAATGAAAAGCTATTAGAAAGATTAGAAAAATTATCATCAATTAGGTTAAATGATAATGTAAGAAAAGAACTAATTGCTGATTTTGATGATATTTTAAAATTCGTAGATAATTTAAATGAAATTGATACTAATAATTTAAAAATCAATAATTTAAATTATACTCCACTAAGAGAAGATATACCACAAAAATCAGAAGTTATTGAAGATATTTTAAAAAATGCACCATCTACAAATGGACATTTTTTCTCTGTACCTAAAATCATAGAATAAGGAAAATAAATGGAAGAAAATATTCAAACTCAAGATAGCGTTAATACCATTCAAATGAATGGAATTTTAACATTTATGAAAGAAAATGATGCGAGTGATTTGCACTTTATTCCTGGTAGAAAACCACTTTTAAGAATTCACGGAACTTTGAATGATTTGGAATTTGCTGTTTTAAATTCTGAAATTATTAAAGCTTCTTGTTATAGCATTTTATCAGACGCACAAAAAGCAACCTTAGAAGAAGAAAGAGAACTAGACTTCGCTTATGCAGTTGAAGGAGTAGGGCGTTTTAGGGCAAACTATTACTATGTTGAAGAAGGAAAACTTGCAGCTGCATTTCGTCTAATTCCTGAAAATATCCCTAGTTTAGATGATTTAAAAGCACCACCAATTTTTAAAGAATTAATCAAAAAAGAAAAAGGACTAATTCTTGTAACAGGTCCAACAGGTTCTGGTAAATCAACAACTCTAGCAGCAATGTTAAATGAAATCAACGCAACAGAAAGTAAGCATATTTTAACCATAGAACACCCAGTTGAATTTATGCATAAAAACAAAAAATCAGTATTTTCTTACAGAAACGTTGATATAGATACTAAAAGCTTTCAAACAGCTTTAAAATATGCTTTAAGACAAGACCCTGATATTATCTTAATCGGTGAGATGAGAGATAGAGAAACAATAGCAGCAGCAATTACAGCAGCTGAAACAGGTCACTTAGTATTTGGAACCCTACACACAAACTCAGCTATGCAAACAATCAACCGTATCGTAGATAGCTTTAGTGGTGGAGAGCAAGACCAAATTAGAAATATGTTATCGTTTTCATTACAAGCAGTTATAGCACAAAGCTTAATACCTAAAAAAGGTGGTGGTCGTTTAGCAATTCATGAAATTATGATTAATAATATGGCTATTGCAAACCTTATTCGTGAAAACAAAAACCATCAAATATATTCACAAATGCAGTTAAATCAACAAGGCACAGGTATGAAAACCCAAACACAAAGCTTAGTTGAAGCGGTTCGCTCTGGTTTAATCACTCGTGAGCTTGCTTTAAGATATAGCACTCAATATAATGAGCTAGTGAATTTGATATGAATAGCGGCTTAATACTAGATTGTGTAATAATTGGCGTAACGCTAATTTTAGGTATTGGTGGAATTATTTCAGGACTTATTAAAGAAGGTTTTGGATTAGCTGGTATTTTAGTAGGCGTATATGTAAGCACTAGCAATTCAGAAAAAGTAGGGGCATTAATTAATCAATATGTTTATAAAAGCGATAATGAGCTTTTATTAAACCTATGTGGTTTTGTTATAACTTTAGTTATAGTTTGGGGAATTTTTCTTATTTTAGGAAGAATAATATCAAAACTAGTAGCCTTAAGCGGACTTGGAATAATTGATAAAATTATGGGATTTATATTTTGCGCTGGAAAAATATTTATAATTTTTTCTATAATTGCATCTTGTATAAATGCCTTACCTATAATAAATAGTAAAGTAAACCAATTTTTTGCAAATAGTATGATGTATCCTGTCTTAATTCAAACAGGTGGAGCAATCGCTAATATACAAGCGATTCAAAATACTATAAATACAAAAAAAGAAAATTTATTAAATAATGAATTAAAAGAAGAAAATTCAAAATAAAAGGAGAAAACATGGAAAATATGGAATACGATGTATTATTAGAAGAATTTAAAAAAATTCTAAAAACAAGTGGATTAAAATACACAAAACAAAGAGAAAGTTTATTAAAATTACTTTATAACAATGACGAACACTGCACTCCAGATGAACTTTATGAAGCATTAAAAGAAATGGATCCTAATCAAAACATAGGTATCGCAACAATTTATAGAACTTTAAATCTTTTAGAAGAATCAGGAATGGTAACTTCAATTTCTTTTGGAACTGCAGGTAAAAAATTTGAGCTTGCAAACAAGCCACACCACGACCATATGATTTGTAAATCTTGTAATAAAATTATAGAATTTCAAGATGATATAGTAGAGCAAAGACAATTAAAAATTGCAAAAGAACATGGTTTTAAACTATCAAGCCATTTAATGCAATTATATGGAACTTGCAAAGAATGTCAAAAAAAATAATTTAATATAAAGAAAGGTAAAAATATGTTTGAAAACCCACTAGAACAGCAAAAAATTAGTAAAGCTAACGAGCTAAGGTCTTTAGGTATTAATCCTTATTCTCATTTTGTAACAAAACCGATGAGTATAAAAGAATTTAAAGATAAATATGATTTCATAAATGAACTTGAAGAAAAAAAAGCAGAAGAAATCTGTGAATTAATCGGTAGAATTAAATTTATGCGTGATGGTGGGAAAGCCGTTTTTGCGAACATTGAAGACTTTAGTGGCTCAATTCAGATTTATTTTAATAAAAGCACAATTGATGAAACTTGGTTTGATAATATCAAAAAACTCATAGAAGTAGGCGATATTATCAAAGTTCGTGGTTATGCTTTCGTAACAAAAAAAGGCGAATTTAGTATTCATGTAGATAAATTAGATTTAGTTACTAAAAGTATTTGCGTATTACCTGAAAAATTTCACGGCTTAGTGGATATGGAAAGCCGCTATAGACAAAGATATCTTGATATGATTATGAATGCTGAAATTAGACAAGATTTTGTTAATAGAAGTAAGATTGTTTCATTTGTTAGAAGATATTTTGAAAATCTAGGATTTTTAGAAGTTGAAACTCCTATGATGCACGAAATTGCAGGCGGAGCTAACGCAAGACCATTCATTACTCATCATAATACTTTAGGTGTTGATAGATTTTTAAGAATTGCACCTGAACTTCACTTAAAACGCTTAATAGTTGGTGGTTTTGAAGCTGTATTTGAATTAAATCGTTGCTTTAGAAACGAAGGAATGGATCTTACTCACAATCCTGAATTTAGCACGATTGAGTTTTATTGGGCTTATCATAATTATAAGGATTTAATGAATTTAACTGAAGATTTATTAAGCAAATTAATAGCTCACTTAGGACTTAGCACTACTATTACATACGATGATAAGCAAATAGATTTTAGCACTCCATTTGCAAAAATTCCATATAAAGATGCCTTAGTTCAAATAGGTGGTATTGATGCTGCTATAGTAAATGATAAAGCTGCAATTTTAAAGAAATTAAAGGCTGATGGATTTGAAGCAAATGAAAAATTAGATTTAGGACATTTACAAGCAGAATTATTTGATAATTATGTAGAAGATAAACTTATAAATCCTACATTTATTACGGATTTTCCAGTATCAATTAGTCCATTAAGTAGAAGAAGTGATGAAAATCCTGAAATAGCTGAGAGATTTGAATTGTTTATAGCTGGAAAAGAACTAGCAAATGGATTTAACGAATTAAATGACCCACTTGATCAATACGAAAGATTTTTGGCTCAAGTAGAAGCTAAAAAAGCTGGAAATGACGAAGCATGCGAAATGGATGAAGATTTCGTAAATGCGTTAGGGTTTGGTATGGCACCAACTGCAGGTGAGGGCATAGGAATTGATAGACTTGTTATGATGCTAACTAACAAAAAATCAATCAAAGATGTAATATTATTCCCTGCTATGCGTCCTAAAAAGGATTGATAATTTCAATTTGTGAATGATTACTAGCGAGAATTTATATAAAAAAAAGGGGTTAAGATGATATTTGATACAGAAATTAATGAAATTATAAAAGAAGAATTTAAAAGACAAAATGAGAATTTAGAAATGATTGCTAGTGAGAATTTCACTTTTCCTGAAGTTATGATGGCTACAGGTAGTATTCTTACAAATAAATACGCAGAAGGCTATCCATCAAAAAGATATTATGGTGGTTGTGAAATCGTTGATAAAGCAGAAGTTTTAGCAATTGAGCGTTGTAAAAAATTATTTAATTGTAATTACGCAAATGTTCAACCCCATTCAGGCTCACAAGCAAATCAAGGTGCATACGCAGCATTATTAAATCCAGGAGATATTATTTTAGGAATGGATTTAAGTGCAGGCGGGCATTTAACTCACGGCTCAAAGGTAAATGCAAGTGGCAAAGTATATACTAGCTATAGCTACGGAGTGGATGAAAATGGTTATTTAAATTATGATGAAATTGAAAAAATTGCCCTAGAAGTAAAACCAAAATTAATAGTTTGTGGTGCTAGTGCTTATGCTAGAATAATTGATTTTGAAAGATTTCGTAAAATTGCTGATAAAGTAGGAGCATTTTTATTAGCTGATATTGCACATATTGCCGGTCTTGTAGTAGCTAATCTTCACCCAAGCCCATTTCCACACGCTCACATAGTAACTTCAACAACTCATAAAACTCTAAGAGGGCCAAGAGGTGGGATAATAATGACTAATGATGAAGAACTTGCAAAAAAAATAAATTCAGCAATCTTTCCTAACCTTCAAGGTGGTCCATTAATGCATATTATTGCAGCAAAAGCAGTTGGATTTAAATATAATCTTGATGAAAGTTGGAAAACATACGCTAATCAAGTTATAAAAAATTGCAAGGTATTAGCCGATGAATTGCTAAAAGAAGGATTTAAATTAGTAAGTGGTGGAACTGACAATCACTTATTGTTAATGGATTTTAGTGATTGTGAATTTAGCGGAAAAGATGCTCAAATAGCATTAGAAAAAGCAGGTATTACAGCTAATAAAAATAGCGTTCCTAACGAAAAGCGTTCTCCTTTTATTACAAGTGGATTAAGACTTGGCACTGCTGCACTTAGTGCTCGTGGTATGAAAGAAGAAGAAATGAAAATAATAGCACAGACAATAAGCCTAGTGCTAAAGAATTTAAATAACGATGAAATTATAAAAAAAGCAAAAGAAACTACGCTAAAATTAAGCGAAAATTTCCCATTATATAAGGACTTAAAATGTTAACAAGCAATGAATTAGCCTTAATTAAAATGATTAATTCACATTATTTTATAAAAAGAGATACTATAGTAAGCAAAATTGAGCATAAAGGTAGAACTTTTTTTAATAAGTATGAAAGAGTTAATGAGTTTTTATCTCCAAGCTTAATAAGAGAACATTCAGAAGGTAAAATAACAATAGCTCACAATTTAATAAATGCACAAGATAAAGTAGAAAATATAGTATTTGACTACAATGGTTTTAATACTGAAAAATTTTGGCATAGAGCTCAATTATTATTAAGAGAAGAAGGTTTCATTAATTTCACAGCTTATAAAAGCAAAACGCCAGGTCATCTTCATTTATATATTCACAAAGGTCATACTGCATTTGCCGAAGGTTGTGGATTAGCTAATAAACTAAGTGCAATGTTGGCTCAAAAAATGCCCGTTGAATGGAGAGTATTTCCAACACTTGATATGCCTAAGGAATACAATATTTTAGCATTACCTTATGAAATTTATCAAAAAGAGCGTGGGGCATCTTGGTCAAAACATATGTAAAGGATTGAAAATGCAAGAACACAATAAATTTGAAGATTTAGTTTTAGAAAGTAACAACAAAAAGAATAAACAAAAACAAATGTTATTTAAGATAATTATAGGCATAATAGTTTTTCTAATTGCCTTAATTATATATAAATTAATAAGCAATGGAGATAGTCAAAAAAGCCCATTACCACCGATAGAACCTAATGCTACATTTGAACAAAAAGCTCAAGATAATGAAGTTTTTGAGAATTTAAAAAGTGAAAATGATGGTTTTAGTGATGATTTTACATCTTTAGAAGAAAGATTAAAAAAAGAAAATAATATAGTAGAACCAGAACCTAAAAAATCTCAAGAAGTTCAAAATGTTGTAAAAGAATTAGCAAAAGCAAATCAACAACCTACACCAGCACTTGAAACTCCTAAAGAAGAAGTAAAACCTGCTGTAGTTGAAGAGAAAAAGCCTGTGGTTGTAGAAGAGAAAAAGCAAACTACTCAAACAACAAAACAAGAAAACTCAGTATTTGATACATTAAATGTTAAAAAGCCAGTTGCTCAACAAGAAAAACCAGCAAATAAAGCACCTACTACAAGTGATAATGGAAGCTATATTCAAGTATATGCAGGTAAAAATATTGACCTAAAATCACACGAAATTAAAAAACTAGATACGCTAGGATTACAATATAAAGTAGTTACTGATAATAAAGGTATGAGTAGAGTAATTGTAGGACCTTATTCAAATTCTGATAAAGCAAATGCCTTAAAATTTGTAAGAGATAATGTGAAAAAAGACGCATTTTATTATCATGCAAAATAATATTTACGGAGTGATAGGAAATCCTATCGCTCACTCAAAATCTCCTATAATTCATAATCTATGGTATGAAAGATTAAATATAAATGCTAATTATGAGAAAATTTTAGTAGAAAATCCAAATGATTTAAAAAACACAATTTTAAAATATAAAGGTGTTAATGTAACTTTACCTTATAAAGAAGAAGTTGCAATACTAGCAAATTATAAAGATGAAGGCGTTATAAACACAAAAGCGGCAAATACTATAATAAATGATAATGGAATTTTAAAAGCTTATAATACTGATATATTTGGGTTTTATGAACCTATAAAAAATTACAAAATAAACAATGCCTTAATAATAGGAGCTGGTGGGGCTGCTAGGGCTGTTTATTATTCTTTAGCAAAAAATAATATAAAAACCAAAGTAATTAATAGAAGTAAAAAAGATGATTTTTTATGCGAAGTTCATACGGCATTAGATGAATTTGAATTTGATTTAATTATAAACTCAACAAGCGCAAGTTTAAAAAATCTACTACCTTTAGAAGAAAATCTTTTAGAAAAACTAGCAAAAAATACAAAAATTGCTTATGATTTAGCATATAATCACGATATATTTTTAGATTTTTGTAAGTTAAAAAATCCAAATATTATTACTCAAGATGGACTTGATATGCTTATTTTTCAAGCAGCCCTTGCTTTTGAATACTTTTGTGGAATTTATCCTAACGAAGATTTAATAAATGAAGCAAGAGAACTTATTAAATAAGAGTATAAAAGGACTAAAGTCATATATTTTTGGCTATGAAAACGAACAAAAAGCTAAAAAATACTTAGAAAAAAATAATTTTAAAATAATTAAAACAAATTATAAAACCAAATTTGGAGAAATTGACATAATCGCTTTAAAGGATAAAACCTTGCATTTTATTGAAGTAAAATCAAGCAAAAATTATGAAAGCGAATATTATTTAACACCAAAAAAATTAGAAAGAATTATAAAATCTATTTATATTTTTAATCAACATTATGAAGATTATAATAATTTAAATTATTGCATAGATTTAATAGCAATAAACGATAATAACATTAATTATATAGAAAATATAACATAGAAAAAATGATAATTTGAGATTTAAATTCTCAAATTAATCCTAAAAATTTCTTGATAGAATATTTTAAATCTTCATCATCTAAATTATTCATAGCCCACAATAAATATCCATTATCAACAGCTCTAACCTCATCAAAACTTTTGCCCTTGTATTTACCAAAGCTAAATTTAGTGCTAATTAATGGGGCTTTTGTAATTTCGTGCAATTCTTCATAGTTTTTATGCTTTAATAATTCATCTAATAATAATTTCATAACCAAAACATCACCTATTGCATCATGAGCTTTTATAATTATTCCTAATTTTTGTGCTTCTTCTTGTTCAATTTTATAAAGCCCTAAAAAATATCTTAAATATTGCAATCTGTGATGATTAAAGTCAGGAAAAATAGCCTTAGCGCACTTATAAGTATCAATTAATTTAAAATTATTTTGAAAGCCTTCTTTTTCTAACATTCCTAAATCAAACTTAATATTATGAGCTATTAAGTAATTTTCGTTTGAATTAAGCTCATTTAGCATTTTTGAAAATTTCGTTTCACTAAATTTTGGCTTATTAATAAGCATTTCAGGGGTTATATTATGAACTTCCATAGCTTCAAAAGAAATCTTTACTTCACTACTGCATAATTCATCAAATACTAAAACTTTTCTCTCTTGTATATTGTCAAAAATATTTTCAGCATATTCTATTTCATTAAATTCATATTTTTCACTATCAATTACCAAAGCACCTACTTGAATAATCCTATCTAATTCTGTATTTCCTGTAGTTTCTGTATCAAATAAAACATATTTCATAATTATCCTTAAAAGTTTTTTTTAATTCTAACAAGTAAGTTTAAAAAGTAGGTTGAATAAAAGGGATTATTAAAATCCCTTGTAGCGTTTTAAATTCTCATCAATTTTGATTTTTTCTCCATTTTCATCAACATTTACATAAGTTAAAAGTGCACTTGTAACAGGCACACAAACTCCATATAATTTAGGAGTGCAGCGTTCAGCGATAACTTCTACTTGAACTTGTATTGATGTGCTTCCAACTTTTACAATATCAGCATAAAAGCTCACAATGTCTCCAACATAAACAGGTTTTTTAAAGGTCATTTGTTCAACTGCGATAGTAACTACTCTACCATTTGCTATTTCTTTAGCTGCAACTGCACCAGCTAAATCTATTTGACTCATTATCCAACCACCAAAAATATTGCCTGCAGGATTTGTATCTTTTGGCATAGCAACTAATCTAAGCCTTGCTTCTTTTAATTCTTTCATATATTCTCCTTATAAAAAAATGTAAATATTAAACATAAAAGATTAAAATTATCGTTTTTAAATTGAAAATTTTCATCAAAATTACAATTTTTTACAAAAATTTTAAAAAAATTGAAAAAATTTTTATAATTTAAGAAAACTTTAAGAATTTTCACATATAATAACGGCTTTTACATCACAAGAAAAAACTTCTTGAAAGGCCCATTCGTCTAGCGGTTAGGACATCGCCCTTTCACGGCGGTAACACGAGTTCGAGTCTCGTATGGGTCACCAATCCTCCTTTATGTTTATTTAATTTAATGAAAAAAATCCTTTTTTACCTTACCCCTGTGAGATAATAACTCAAAATAAAAAAGGATTTTTTTATGATTAAAGACGCGATATCTGGACTTCAGATTTTATTCGTAGCCTTTGGTGCAATGGTATTAGTTCCTTTACTTACCGGACTAAATCCTGCAATGGCTCTTTTAGGTGCTGGGTGCGGAACGATTATTTTTCAAATCATTACGAAATTTAAAGTTCCTATATATCTTGGCTCATCATTTGCATTCATAACCCCTATAATTTATTCTATGAAAGAATGGGGAATTAATTCAACTATGTTTGCCTTATTTTGCACAGGATTTGTTTATTTTATCTTTGCTGCAATTATCAAAACAAAAGGCGAGAGTTTTATTAGCAAACTTTTTCCCGCAGTTGTAATTGGCCCTGTAATCATCGTAATAGGTCTTAGCGTTGCTGTAAGTGCAGCTGGAATGGCTATGGGTATGAGTGGTTCAACTCAAGTAATTGATAAAGATATAGCTTTAATGCTTTCTACTTTTTCATTCTTAATTACTATTGTAATTGCTATTTTTGGCTCAAAAATGTTTAAATTAGTTCCTATTTTAATAGGTGCTATTTGTGGATATATTTTAGCCTTTATTTTAGGCTATGTTGATACTAGTGCAATTAAAGCTGCACCTTGGTTTGCAATCCCGCATTTTGAAACACCTAGCATTAATTTTAGTGCAGCAATTTTTATGATACCTGTTGCAATTGCTCCTGTAATTGAGCATATTGGTGCAGTTATGGCAATAGGTGCAGTAACTAAAAAAGATTACACAAAAGACCCAGGTCTTCATAGAACTTTAAGTGGAGATGGTGTTGGAGTTTGTGTTGCAGGTTTAATAGGTGGTCCTCCAGTTACTACTTATTCAGAAGTTACAGGTGCAATAATGATTACAAAAAACGCACAAGTAAAAATTATGACTTGGGCTGCAATATTTGCAATATTACTTGCATTTGTGGGTAAATTTAATGCTATTTTACAATCAATTCCATTGCCTGTAATGGGTGGAGTTATGATACTTTTATTTGGAACAATTGCTAGTCTTGGGATTAAAACCTTAGTTGATGCTAAAATAGATTTAACTAATAATAAAAACCTAGTAATTATTAGCTCTACTTTGATTGTAGGTGTTGGTGGTCTTAGTGCTAGTTTTGGAAGCGTTTCGTTTTCAGGAGTTGGACTTAGTGCCTTACTTGCAATTATTCTAAATCTAATCTTACCTAATAAACAAGATTAATTATTAATTCAAATTCTTTTTAGAATTTGAATTATTATTTTTTAATTTTTTCTTAAATTCTAAAATTTGTTACGAAACTTAACACTTTTTAAAAAAATTATCCATTTTCAATTATTTCAAATTGTAACTTTGTTAAAATCTAACATTTTTTTATGGAGGTTAAAAATGGATTTATTTTTATCACTTACAGGCTTTATTGGGCTTGGATTTATCGTATGGCTACTCTTAAAAGATAAAACCACTCCTGCGATAGCATTTATTTTAGTTAGCTTTGTAGTTGCTGCAATGCTTATGATAATGGATTATTGTGGGTTAGAAGTCGGAAAAGCTTTAGGGGTTAAAGGAGATGTTTTAAACTTTAAAGCAATGAAAGGTTTTATAAAAGATGGTGTAAACACCGTTAGCGATACAGCAGCTTTATTTGTATTTTCTATTCTTTTTTTTAGTGTGCTTAGTGCTAGTGGATTTTTTAATAAAATTATTAATTTCTTACTTAGCAAAGTTACACCAAATGTATTTGTAATCACAATTCTTACTTCACTTATGGCAATGTTTGTTCATCTTGATGGTAGTGGAGCAGCTACATTTTTAATAGTTATTCCGGCTATGCTTCCAATTTATGAAAGACTTGGAATGAGAAAATCATCACTTTTATTAATTTGTGCTAGTGCAATGGGTGTTATGAATGTTCTTCCTTGGGGAGGTCCAACTCTAAGAGCTGCAACGGTTATTGAAGCTGACGCGAATGATTTATGGCATCAATTAATCCCTATGCAAGTTTTAGGTCTTGTTTTAGCACTAGCTTTAGCTATTTTTATCGGTTATCAAGAAAAAAGGCGTGGTGCTGGTGGTAATCTTGAAGGAATTAAACTTGAAATTGAAAAAAGCGAATTTCAAAACGATAAATTTTTCTTAGTAAATGTATTTTTACTAATAGCTGTTATTGCTGCTTTAGTAATTAATGTATTACCTTCTTATGTTTGCTTTATGATAGGTTTTGCAATTGCGTTGCCACTAAATTATCCTAATTTAAAAATAGCTAAAAAAGTTGTAGATAAAGCAAGTAGTGGAGCAATAATGATGTATATTACTTTAATTGGTGCAGGAATTTTAATTGGTGTATTTGATAAAAGTGGAATTATGAATAAAATGGGAGCTTCAATTCTAACTCTTGTGCCTAATGAATATGGTAATTTAATTCCTTTAGTAGTAGGCTTGCTTGCTGTTCCTATGGCATTAATCTTTTGCACGGATTCTTATTTTTATGGCGTTATGCCTGTGGTTTTAAGCGTTACAAATGCTTTTGGAATTGACCCAATGAATCTTGCTATTATTATGGTTTTAGCTAGAAATTGTGCTACATTTATAAGCCCTGTTGTTCCTGCTACATTACTTGGATGTGGTCTTGCTGATGTATCTATAAAAGAACATATTAAACGCTCATTCTTTTATATTTGGGCAATTAGTATTATTTGCTTGATTTTTGGATATATTGCAGGAATAATCCCACACTTATTTTAATATCTCTCCTAAGAGAGATATTAGATATTTGCTAGTATATTTTGAGCTTTCTTAATTACTGGCAAATCTATCATATTGCCTTTATAATTAAATACAATATCATCAGTATTTTTTGCCAATTCTACTATTTCTTTAGCCCATAGAATTTGTTCTTTAGTAGGACTAAATACTTGATTGATTATTGGAATTTGATTTGGATGAATGCTTAAAGACCCGCCAAAACCCATAGAAGATACAAATTCTAATTCATATTTTAAACCAATTTCATCTTTAATATCAGGATATACTCCATTAATTGGTGGTAATAATTTATATTTTGCACTTTTTATCACTATTTGATTTCTTATGTGATTTAATAAATTTTCTCTTCCACTGCCTTCTTTTAATCCTAATTCTAAAGAAATATCTAAAGCACCAAAACTTAATAATTTAATTAATTTTGAACTTGCAATATCATCTAAATTATCAACGCCCAAAGCACTTTCAATAATTGGAATTATTATTAAATCTTTAAAATTTTTAAATAATTCAAATTCTTTTGAGCTCTCACTCTTAGGCAATACAATTGCATATAATTTTTTCATTTTATTTAATTCATCTAATAATTTCATATCATCATTAAAATATTCACTCTTAGTATCATTAATTCTTATAAAAAAATTAGCATCTGTATTATTTGCAAATTCTAAAATATTAGCCCTGCCTTTATCTTTTTGATTAGGGCTAATTGAATCTTCTAAATCAATAATAATATAATCAGCTCCACTATTTAAAGCCTTATTAAATCTATCATTTTTAATTGATGGAACAAACAAAAAACTCTTAGTTTTCATCTCTTACCTTTATTATATTTTTTGATTGTAGTTGAGAAATCTCATCTTTAAATCCAAATTCTTTTAAGATTTTATGAGTATGTTCTCCTAACGCTGGGATTTTATCCATTCTAGGCTCATAATTATTATTTGTAGCCGGTGGCAATAATGCTGGGATTTTACCTACTTCAGTATCAACTTCTCTCCATCTATTTCTACTTTTTAATTGAGAGTGATTCCACACATCTTTTAATTCATTTACATTACCATTTGCAATTTTTGCTTTTTCTAATCTATCCACAACATCTTTTGCTGTTAGATTTTTAAATTTATTTTCTATTATTTCTTTAATCTTTTGTGCGTTTTTTGTTCTTAATGTATTGTTTTTAAATTCTTCATCATTAATTAAGCTTTCATCTTCTAATACAATCTTACAAAAATTACTCCATTCTCTTTCATTTTGAAGACCAAACATAACAACATTACCATCACCAGCCTTATAAGGACCATAAGGAGTAATACTAGCGTGAAAAGCACCTTTTTTAATAGGCGGATTAGCACCCTTATAAGTATAATATATTGGATACCCCATCCATTCAGCCATACATTCTAACATTGATATTTCTATTCTTGAGCCTTTATTTGTTTTCTCAAGATATAAAAGAGCTTGTAAAATCCCACTATAAGCATACATTCCAGCAGATATATCAGCTATACTAATTGGCACTTTTACACACTCATCGCCAGTTCCTGTTATAGATACTAAGCCACTTTCTGATTGAATTAATAAATCATAAGCTTTTTTGTGTTCGTATTCTCCACCTTCTCCATAGCCAGAAATATCACAAACAATCATTTTTGGATTATATTTAATTAAATTTTCATAATCTAATCCTAATCTTTTTGCAGCCCCAAATGCTAGATTTTGAACGAAAATATCCACCTTAGGTAAAATTGATTTTATTATTTTCATACCTTCTTCGGTTTTTAAATCAATAGCTAAACTCTCCTTGCTTCTATTAGTCCATACAAAATGACTTGCAAGTCCATCTACTCTAGTATCATATCCTCTTGCCAAATCCCCTACATCAGGGCGTTCTATCTTAATAACTCTAGCACCTAAATCAGCTAATTGTCTAGTGCAAAATGGTGCTGCTATTGCTTGTTCTATACTTAATACTAATTTTCCTTCTAATGGCAACATTTTTTCTCCTTTATTTATAATTTATAATGCCTTGATGAGCTATAAAGCCATCTTTATTTATCCACACATTTGCTTCGTTTTCACTAATTATTTTTGACTCAACGCAAAAACTACTAGGAGTGCAAACTGCGTGTAATCCTCTATAACTATATTTTGTGATTTTTTTATCTTTATAATTTTTTGCAAAACAACTAATCATCTTAGTAGCTAATAAAGGTCCGTGAATTACTAAACCACTATATCCTTCAACCATAGTAGCGTAAGGATAATCATAATGAATTTTATGCCCATTAAAAGTAAGTGCTGAATATCTAAATAATAAAGTAGAATCAGGGCAAAAACTTTCAGAAAAATCAGCTTCGCTTACAGGTTTATTGCTAGTTAATTTTGGTGGAGTTGGCTCTTTATAAACTATATCTTGTTCTTCAATAATTTTTAAATCTTCATCTTGATAATATTTATGTTCTAAAGTAACAAAAATTAATTTTCCTGTATTTCCAATTTTTTCTTGAATATCTTTTATAGTAGTAATTTTAGTAGCGATTTTGCCTATAATCAACGCTGAATTAAAAGTAAATCTACCACCAGCCCACATACGATTAACATTTCCAAAACTAGGTAAAAAACTATCATCGCTTCCACCTAATTTAGGGTGTCCGTCTTTGCCTAATTTATCTTTACTTAAAGCCTTATTAAAAAAGCACCATTGCCATAAATAAGGTAATTCATCACCTAATTTTAAATCTTTATAATCAAGTGTTGCGACTATTTTTTCAACTTGAGTAAGACTTATTTCTTCTTTTATAATTTCTTGTTTGCCTATATAATTTTTAAATTCCATAATTTTCCCTTTCATAAATTAATTAATAACACCTAAAAACAATAACAAAAACCCAAATAACACAAGCAAAATAGGTAATATTAATAACCTAATAAATAAATATTTTCTTTCTTGCTCATCTTGTGTCCCTGCTAAAACCAATGCTCCACCTGATGAAAAACTTGAATACCCCGTAAATGTTGCAAATGTTGCGATAATAGAAAATGCCAAAGATGGCTCTAATACGCTAAGACTTGGAACAATAGGAAAAAATGTCGGCATTACAACGCCCATACTAGAAGCAAATGCACTCATTGAAGAAGATAAAACGCCTAATAAATAATATATCCAGCTACTATCATTGCCACCTTGAGCACTTAAAAAATTGCTTATTATTTGCATAGCACCAGTAGATTTTCCAAGTGCTATTAGCATAGTTAATGCACCAATCATAAAAATTAAATTCCAAGGTATATTTTTAAAAGCTTGTGTTTCATCTCCTATCTTAAATACAATAGCTAAAATAATTCCTAAGAATGAAACAAAAGTAGGATTAAAAAATATAGTCATTTTACTCATCAATAAATTTTCAGGTTGAAAAGATAAATAAATTGATGGAACCATAACCAAAGAAAATACAAATGTAACTATTAAAATCGTTTTAATTTGTATAGAATTTAGTTTTTCAGGTTTATCAATATTTGATGAATATACAACCTTATACCCCTTTAATAACACATATCCTAAAATAAAAATTAAAGTATGTGCTATAAACATATTTTTTCCAAGATTTAATTGCATAATTGCTGATTGTTCAGGTGTAAAACCTAAATTCTCAATTAGATTATAAGTAACCCTACCACCTAAAGTAAAAGGATTAAATCCCCCAGCACAAGAACCTGAATAAATTATAATAGCAGCTAAAATTTTATTCATTTTAATCTTATTAGCTATGTATAAAACTAATGGGCTCATAAAGGCAAATCCAGCATAATGTCCTGGTCCAATACCAACAAAAATTACAACAACAATATATAAAACTATAGGAATACTCCAAGGATAGTTTCTTACCCCATAAACTGCTTTTGAAGCTAGATTATTTAAAGTTCCATTATTTATGACAAAGCCATAAAAATAAGTAATAGAAACTAAGATAAAAAATAAATCAAGCCCCCATAATTTTACAATTTCACTAGGTTTTAAGCCATAAATATAAGCAGCAATAAAGCATAAAACAATTGCAAAAATACCAATATTTGCTTTAAATAAATAGCCTAAAACTATTGACAATAATAAAAAAAATAAAATGATTAAGTTAATTTGTTCAATCATAAATCCTCCTTGCTTAAATACTATAAGAAAAGAAAATCATTAAGATTAATATAAGAATAAAATATAATAAAAATAAAAATAATTGTTACAATTTTACACAATTAATAATAATTTTTATCCTTTAATATATTTTCTTAAAAAATTATAATTATTTTATTAATTTGATATTTTGATTTTTTATTTAATTGAAAGAATTTATTTAAAAGAATTTAAAACTAACTCGTTTTAAATTCTTAAAAGGTTATTTTTTTAATTCGTTAGCTTTATCGCAACCAATTGCTAAACCAAAAGAACAAGCTAATTGATAGTAATAACCTGCTGCTTGAATGTTTTGAGAAGTTGAAGTGCCTTGTAATAAAACATTTGCAATATTTAAACAAGAGCTTGCATTTTTGTTAGTAATGCAGTTAGTTTGCTCGTCTTTTAAGCTAGGATTTAAAGCAGTTTGTAAAGCAAGATTCATTAAATTGCTTTTTACAACTTCATTTTCTTGACTAACACAAGCACTAAAAACAAATAAAGAACTTGTAATTAAAATTAATTTTTTCATATAATCTCCTTAAAAAATCGCTAATTATATGCAAAATAACATAAATTTATATTAATTTTGTATGATAAATAAAATTTATTTTAAAGGCTTTTAAATGACATTTTCAGAAATTATTTTAAACTTACAAAAGTATTGGTGCGAGCAAGGTTGTGCTTTAATTCAGCCTTATGATTTTCCTGCAGGTGCAGGGACTTTTCATCCACAAACATTCTTAAAATCACTTGGAACAAAACCACATAATGTTTGTTATGTTGCTCCATCTCGCCGTCCAACTGATGGAAGATACGGAGAAAATCCAAATCGTTTAGGTGCTTATTATCAATTTCAAGTATTAATGAAACCAAGTCCAGCGAATATTCAAGATTTATATTTAAATAGCTTAAAAGTTTTAGGAATTGATTTAAATAAACACGATGTAAGATTTATAGAAGATAACTGGGAAAGCCCATCTTTAGGAGCTTGGGGGCTTGGCTGGGAAGTATGGCTTGATGGAATGGAAGTTACTCAATTTACTTATTTTCAACAAGTTGGTGGATTTTCTTGTGATTTAATTAGTGCAGAGATTACTTACGGACTTGAACGCTTGGCAATGTATATTCAAGATATTGATAATGTTTATGATATTAATTGGGGCGGTGGGCTAACTTATGCTGATGTTCATAAGCAAGGTGAGTTTGAATACTCTAAGTTTAATTTTGAATTAGCAAATGCTTCAAGACTTAAAGAAATGTTTGATATTTCATATAATGAAGCAAGAAGTGTGCTTGATAGTGGTTACTCACTACCTGCGTATGATTATTGTCTAATGTGTGCGCATTTATTTAATACCCTTGATGCTAGGGGTGCAATTAGCGTTACTCAAAGACAAGATTTTATGCTAAAAATAAGAGAACTTAGCAAAGATTGTGCTAGTGTGTATTTAAAAAGCCAAGAGAATTTAAAATAAATTATAATTTGCTTATTTTGGTTTATATTGATTTTTCAATATAAACCAAGTAAAAATATTAAAATCAAATTCCATAAACTAAAAAATTGAATATTTAATTTTGTTACTTTTAGTAACAAATAAATGGTTAAAACAAAAGCAAACTCATCTTTTTCAATCTAAAATATTAAAATAAAATCACTATTTAAAATTAGGAGTTTAAAGGTGATTAGTAAGGTTTTAATAGCAAATAGGGGAGAAATTGCTGTTCGTATCATAAGAGCTTGTAGGGATTTACATATTCAAAGTGTAGCTATCTATACAAAGCCTGATGAAAATTGTCTGCATGTAAAAATCGCAAGTGAAGCAAAATGTATAGGTGAAGATGCCATTAAGGGCTATTTAGACGCAAAAATAATAATCCAAACTGCAAAAGAATGTGGTGCTGATGCAATCCATCCTGGATATGGGTTTTTAAGTGAAAATTATGAATTCGCAAAAATGGTAGAAGATGCAGGATTAATTTTCGTTGGACCAAAATCTCAAGTTATTAAAAATATGGGAAATAAAAATATAGCAAGAGAATTAATGCAAAAAAACGGCATTCCAGTAGTTCCAGGAACAAAAGTATTAAATGAATGCAAAGAAGAAGAAATAAAAGAATTTGCCAAAAAAATTGGCTATCCTGTAATATTAAAAGCTAGTGGAGGTGGAGGTGGTCGTGGGATTAAAGAAGTCTGGAATGAAGATGAATTAATACCTGCATTTAATACTTGCAAAAGAGAAGCTAAAGCATATTTTAATAATGATGATGTCTTTATGGAAAAACTCATAGAAAATCCACGCCACATAGAATTTCAAATATTAGGCGATAATTATGGCAATATAATTCATTTATGCGAAAGAGATTGTTCTATTCAAAGACGCCATCAAAAAATAATAGAAATCGCACCTTGTCCATCAATAAGCGAACATTTAAGAAAAAGTATGGGAGCTACTGCAGTAGCAGCTGCAAAAGCGGCTGGATATACTAATGCAGGAACGGTTGAATTTTTGTTAGATGATTACAATAGATTTTATTTTATGGAGATGAATACTAGAATACAAGTTGAACACGGCGTTACAGAAGAGATAACAGGGGTTGATTTAATAGTAAGGCAATTAAGATATGCAGCAGGACAAATTCAAGAATTAGAACAAAGTGATATTAAATCAAATGGTTTTGCTATTGAAGCTAGAATTACTGCAGAAGATGCTAATAAGAATTTCATACCAACACCAGGAATGGTTACAGAATATTATCCTGCTTTAGGACCTTCAGTTAGGGTTGATAGCCATCTTTATAAAGGTTATAAAATCCCGCCATTTTACGATTCTTTAGTCGCAAAATTAGTTGTAAAAGCGTCTAGTTATGATTTAGCGGTAAATAAATTAGAAAGAGCTTTAGAAGAATTTACAATAGAAGGCGTAAAAACAACAATTTCATTTTTAAAAACTATTGCAAAAAGTAAAGAATTTAGAAAAGGTATTTTTGATACGAGTTATATAAAAACAAATTTAGAAAAAATTCTAAGCAATATTGATGATAAAAATAAAAAAGATAAAGATGAAATAATCGCTTCAATTTGTGCGGCATTAAAAGATAAATTAAATTAAAGGAGAGAAAAATGGCTAAAAAATATATAGATATTATGGATACAAGTTTTCGTGATGGCTTTCAATCAGTTTATGGAGCTAGAGTTTTAATGAATGATTTTTTCCCAGCATTACAAGCTGCAAAAGAAGCTGGGATAAGGCATTTTGAATTTGGTGGCGGGGCAAGATTTCAAAGCCTTTATTTTTATACAAACGAAGACGCATTTACTATGATGGATAAATTCCGTGAAATTGTAGGAGATGGTATTAATCTTCAAACCCTTGCTCGTGGAGTAAATACCGTTACACTTGATACTGGTAGTCGTGAAATAATAGATTTACACGCAAAATTATTCGCAAAACACGGAACTACTACGATTAGAAATTTTGACGCTTTAAATGATGTTGAGAATTTAAAATATAGTGGCGAAAGAATAGTGCATTATGGTTTAAAACACGAAATTGTAATAACTATGATGGATTTACCAATAGGTTGCAAAGGCGCTCACGATACTAAGTTTTATGAAAAAACCTTAAAAGAAATTTTAAAAGCTAATATCCCATTTTATAGCATTTGTTTTAAAGACGCATCAGGGACAAGTAATCCACAAAAAGTATATGAAACAATAAAAATGGCTAGAAAAATTTTACCTGCAAATACTCACATTAGACTTCATACTCACGAAAGTGCAGGTGTTAGTGTAGCTTGTTATTTAGCAGCACTTGAAGCTGGTGTTGATGGAATTGACCTTGCAGCAGCTCCTGTTAGTGGTGGAACAAGTCAGCCTGATATTCTTACAATGTTACACGCTGTAAAAGGTAAAAATTATGATTTAGGTGGGCTTGAAGTTGAAAAAATCTTAAAATATGAAGAAGTATTTAAAGATTGTATGAAAGATTATTTTATGCCACCTGAAGCTATACAAGTTAGTCCATTAATACCGATTTCACCTATGCCAGGTGGAGCATTAACAGCGAATACTCAAATGATGAGAGATAATAATGTATTAGATAAATTCCCTGATACTATAAAAGCGATGAGCGAAGTGGTAAAAAAAGGTGGCTTTGGAACTAGTGTAACTCCTGTTAGTCAATTTTATTTCCAACAAGCATTTAATAATGTAATGTTTGGCGAATGGAAAAAAATCGCAGAAGGCTATGGCAAAATGGTTTTAGGCTATTTTGGAAAAACCCCTGTAGCACCAGATCCAAAAATAGTAAAACTTGCAAGCGAACAATTAAATCTAAAACCAACAAAAGAAAAAGCAATAGATTTAGCCGACCTTGATGAGACAAAATCACTTAAATACATTGAAAAAATACTTAAAAAAGAAGGTATTTTAGTAACTGATGAAAATCTATTCATAGTTGCAGCTTGTAAAGAAAAAGGATTAGCATTTTTAAAAGGTGAAGCAAAAGTCAATGTTAGAAAAATTTCTCAAAATACTAAATCAAATTCTAACAATCTTTATTCAGTGCAAGTCAATGATAAAACCTATGATGTAGAAATTGAAAAAGATAAAATTTTAGTAAATGGCAATAGCTACGAAGTAAAAGTAAAAGAAAAAGAAAATACTTCAAAAATTATTGAAAAACAAGAAATTTCACAATCAATAGCTAATGATAAAAGCATTTTAGCCTCAATGTCAGGAAATGTGTTTAAAGTGCTTGTAAAAGCAGGAGATAAAGTAAAAGCAGGGCAAGAATTATTTATTCTTGAAGCTATGAAAATGGAAGTTCCAATTGAAGCAACGAGTGATGGAATAATAGATAAAATACTTGTAAAACAAGGAGATAATGTAGAAGCTATGCAAATTTTAGCTAGTTTAAAATAAATTTTAGAATCTGTTTTGACAGATTCTAATATATCTTTAAGTTAATATTTTAAGTATTTTTTATATAAAAACTATGAGTTAATGCAACCGCCATTGCGTCGGTTATATCAAGTGGTTTTATTTCTTTATTGATTTTTAAAAGCTTTTTAACCATAAAAGCTACTTGTTCTTTCTCTGCTTTTGCTTTGCCTGTGATTGTTTTTTTAACTTGTAAAGCTGTATATTCACTAAAATTCCCATAAGTTTGTAAGATTTTAAGCAGCATTGCTCCACGAAATTGTGCGAGTTTTAAAACGCTTTGCGGATTATAAGCAAAAAATATATTTTCAACTGCCACACTAGCATTTGGAACTTTTTTAAAAATCATTTCTAAAGCTTCGTTTAATTCTAAAATATTATCTATTAATTCTTTACTCTTAAATCTTATTAAACCTGCTTCTAAAAGAGTATTTGTGCTGCCATTTTTTTCTAAAAGGCAATATCCACAAAATCTAGTTCCTGGGTCAAATCCTAAAATTTTCATATGTGAAATCCTTGTGAAATTTAAAATTATTTTTTTATGAAATACTTATTATTACGATAAATTTCTTAATGAAATAGAATTTCACATAAACTGATTTTTATAGAATTTCACGAAAATTTATAAGAATTTTAAAAATTACAATAAAAATTCATAAAAAAATTTCACTAAATTAAAGAATTTTTTAAAGAGCTTGTGAAATTTATGATGAAATATTGTAAATTGTTTGTATATTTTTGGTATATTTTTTCACTATTAAAAGCATTGATATATAGGTGTTTTAAATATTTTTAAACAAATATTACTAGATTTTCACATCATCAAAGGTAATAACAAAAAAGAGGAATAAATGTTAAATAAAATTCTAGAAGAATTAAAAGTATTAATTGGAGAAAATCAATATAAAAATTATTTTGAAATTTTACAAATTAATGAAAGCAAAAATAATGAAATAATTCTAAATGCACCTAATCAATTCATAGCTAAACATATTCAAACAAAATACCAAAGTATATTAGAAAAAATAGCAGAAAAAACAAATAGTAAAAAATATAAAATTACAATTCAAGTAAATAATGAAAAAATAAACAAACCACAAGAAACTCAACCAATAGTAGCTAAAAAACAAATTTCAATATTAAATCAAAGTCTTACTTTTGATAATTTCATAGTAGGACAAAGTAATGAGTTTGCTTATAGAATTTGTAAAGCAATAACAGATGAAAATAAATTTGGAAAAGACTTTAATCCAATTTTTATATATTCAAATACAGGTTTAGGAAAAACTCACTTATTACAAGCTAGTGGGCATGAATGTTTAGAACTTGGAAAAAAAGTAATATATAAAACTTCAAAAGGTTTTATGAAAGACTATCAAAATGCAATATTAGCAAATAAATTTGATAGTTTTAATAGTGAATATAAAGATTGTGATTTATTATTAATTGATGATATTCAGTTCTTAGGCACTACTGATAAAATACAAGAAGAATTCTTTCATATCTTTAATGATATAGTAGAAAGAAATGGTCAAATAATAATGACTTCAGATGTAGCTCCTATAAATTTAAATGGAATTGAAGATAGATTAAAATCAAGATTTAATAAAGGAGTTCTTGCAAATATTAGTGTCCCTGATATAGAAACCAAAAAAGCAATTATTAAGAAAAAAAGCCTTGTATATGATATAGAATTAAATGATGAAATGATTAATACTATTGCTAATTATATAGGTGAAAATGTAAGGGATTTAGAAGGAATTATAAATTATATTTACGCTTTTCAAAGTATAAGAAAACAAAAAATAACCTTAGATGATTTAAAAAATCAAATAAAAGAATACATTAAAGAAAATCAATCAAATATTGAAATTGAAGATATTTTTGATATAGTAAGTTCAGAATTAAATGTAAAAATAAGCGAAATAAAATCAAGTTCTAAAAAACAAGAAATAGTAAAAGCTAAAAGAATAGTTATATTTTTAACTAAAGAATTAATTTCAAATTCAGTAAGTCAAATAGCAACTCATTTTCAAATGAAAGACCATAGTGCTATTTCAAAACATATTAAAAAAATAAATGAAATGATATGTCTTGATGATGATTTTAGAAGCCTAGTAGAACATTTAAAAAATAAAATAATAAACTCAAAAAATAAAGATTATTAAATATAATAAAGCGAAAAAGGAAGAATATGGAAATACAAATAGACAAAAAGAGATTAGAAAATATAGCTTTAATAGTTAGCAATTATGTTGAGAAAAAAGATAATACAAGTTTAAATTCTAATATTTTATTATTAGCTTATAACAATGAATTAATTTTAAGAGCAAGTGATAGTGAAATAGGAATTGAATATAAAATCCAAGAATGTAATATCATAAATGAAGGGCAAATTTTTATCAATGCTAAAAAATTAATTGATATTTTAAAAAGCCTTGATAATAGCGATATTAAAATCAAAAAATTAGAAAAATCTATCAAAATTACTCAAAATAAAACTAATTTTTCATTGCCAATAAATAGTGAAAATAATTTTTCTTTCTTAGAAGATGAAAATAGTAAAACACCTATTTTAATAAGTGCAAAAGAACTAAATATCGGCTTTAAAATGATTTTACCTGCTGTTGATAATAATGGTATTTCTTTTCAATTTAATTGCTGTTATATAGATATTTTAAAAGATAGCATTGTTTTTGTAGGAAGCGATTCTAAAAGAATTCACAAATATTCATTCATAGCTCAAAATGAATACGAACAAAGATTAATAATTACAAAAAAATCAGCTCAAGAACTACAAAAATTATTAAATGAAGAAGTAAGGGTTTATAAAACAAATAATTATTTAATCATTGAAAATGATAATTTTAAATTCTTTACAAAATTAGCAACTATTGATTTTTTAAGATATGTTGAAGTAATGCCACATAAATTACCTACAAATGAAATTATCATTAAAAACGAAGACTTTTTAAATGAAATAAAAAAACTAAGTGCAGTTTGCACAAAATGTCAAATAGAATTTGAAACCGGTAAAATCACATTTAAAAATAATGCTTTAAGTGATGATTTTAACGAAACAAATGCTACAAGTGAATTAGAAACAAATATTACTATAGAAGATAAATTTGAAATAAATCTTACAAACAAACATATGATGGATTTTTTACATTTAAATGAAAATGAATATTTCACATTTAAATTCTATTCATCAGCAGCTCCTGTTGTGTTAGAAAGTAAAAATTTCTTATCACTAATATCAGCAAATAAAAACTAAGGATAAATAATGCAAGAAAATTATGCAGAAAGTAAAATTAAAGTATTAAAAGGACTAGAAGCAGTTAGAAAACGCCCTGGAATGTATATTGGCGATACTAACTTTAATGGTCTTCATCATATGGTTTATGAAGTAGTTGATAACTCTATTGATGAAGCTATGGCTGGCTTTTGTAATACTATTGATATTGAAATTACCAAAGAAGGTTCTTGTATAGTTACTGATAATGGTCGTGGAATTCCTGTTGGAATTCACCCAACTGAAAATATCTCAACTCTAACCGTTGTTTTAACCGTTCTTCACGCTGGTGGAAAATTTGATAAAGATACTTATAAGGTTAGTGGTGGTTTACACGGCGTTGGTGTATCGGTTGTAAATGCACTTTCATCTAAATTAATTGCAACCGTTAAAAGAGATGGAAATACTCATAGACAAGAATTTTCTAAAGGTATTCCAACAAGTGAGCTAGAAATAATTAAAACAACTAATCGCACAGGAACTAGCATAGAGTTTTTCCCTGACCCTGAGATATTTGAAGTAGTTGAATTTGATTATGATACTTTAGCTAAGAGATTTCGTGAATTAGCATATCTAAATCCACAAATTACTATTAATTTTAAAGACCAAAGAAATGGTAAAAGCGAAACTTATCATTATGATGGTGGTATTTCTCAATTTGTAACTGATTTAAATAAAAAAGAAGCTGTTACAAATGTAATTGCATTTAATGATGAAGCAGAAGATGTAGTTGTAGATATTGCGCTAATGTATAATGATACTTATAGTGAGACTTTATTTTCATTCGTAAATAACATTAAAACCGCAGATGGTGGAACTCACGAAGCAGGCTTTAGAATGGGGCTTACAAAAGTAATTACAAGTTATATTGAAGCAAATGCAGCCGCTAGAGAAAAAGATATAAAAATAACAGGCGAAGATACTAAAGAAGGACTTATTGCAATAGTTAGTGTAAAAGTTCCTGAACCACAATTTGAAGGACAAACTAAAGGTAAATTAGGTAGTTCTTATGTTCGTGGTATAGTAAATAAAATTACAAACGATGCTTTAACTAAATTCTTTGAAGAAAATCCAAACGATGCTCGTGCTATTATGAATAAAGCTTTAATGGCTGCAAGAGGTCGTGAAGCAGCAAAAAAAGCAAGAGAATTAACTCGTAAAAAAGAAAGCATAAGTGTAGGGACTTTACCTGGAAAATTAGCTGATTGTTCTTCAAAAGACCCTGAAATTAGAGAAATATATTTAGTAGAGGGTGATAGTGCGGGTGGTTCTGCTAAACAAGGAAGAAATAGGGAATTTCAAGCGATTTTACCTTTAAAAGGAAAAATCTTAAATGTTGAAAAATCACACCTTGATAAAATCTTAAAATCTGATGAAATTAAAAATATGATTACGGCATTTGGTTGTGGAATAGGCGATGATTTTGATATAGAAAAATTAAGATACCATAAAATTATCATTATGACAGATGCTGATGTTGATGGTTCTCATATTCAAACTCTAATTCTTACATTTTTCTTTAGATTTATGCAAGAATTAATTAGAAATGGACATGTATATTTAGCTCAACCACCATTATATCGCTATAAAAAAGGTCAAAGAAAAGAAATATATTTAAAAGATGAAAAAGCTTTAAATGATTATTTGATTGAAACTGGAGTTGAGAATTTAGAATTTAGTGGAATTGGGACAAATGATTTAAAAGATTTCTTAAAAGTTGTAGCAGCTTATAGAAGTATTTTAAATGAGCTTAAAAAACGCTTTAATGTGATTGAATTAATTAGACATTATGTTGAAAATCCTGATATTTTAGCTCTTAATATGCAAGAGATTTTTAAAGTATCAAAAGAATTTTTAGAAGCAAAAGGATTTAATATATTAAATCATTATCTTAGTGAAGATGAGATTAAAATCTATGTTCAAACTCAAAATGGTTTAGAAGAAATAGTTGTAAATAATGATTTATTTTATAGTCCATATTTTGAAGAAGCTTCTTATATTTATAAAAAAATTGAAGAAAGAAATATTTTTAATGATAAAGATTTCTTAGAAGTTCTTGACGAAGTTGAAAAAAATGCTAAAAAAGGAACTTATATTCAGCGTTATAAAGGTCTTGGTGAGATGAACCCAGAACAATTATGGGAAACTACAATGGACCCTGAAAATCGCCGTTTAATTCAAATTAGTGTTGATGATTTTGATAGGGCTAGTGGAGTGTTTAATTTATTTATGGGAGATGAAGTTGAGCCTCGCCGTGAATATATTCAAGCACACGCTAAAGATGTAAAACACTTAGATATATGACAATTAGTAAAAAAATTGAAAGAAAAAATAGGCAAGATGCAGCTATTAAGCTCATTATGCCTTTATTGTTATTAGTTTTTGCCTTTGTATATTTGCAAGAATTTAACGAAATAGTTTTTAAACCATTAGATATATTAGTAATTTTATGTTTTATATTTTTGTATTTTTATTATTTTGTTTTTGTAATTTATAAATCAGTAAAGCATAATGTAATTGATGAAAAAACTGGGACTTTATTACAAAGTGAATTTACAAAATATCTAAATAATGATGATTTTATAGTGTTTTTTACAATTTCTAATATAAACGAAATTAAATTAATGCTAGGGTTTAATAAAAGTGATAGATTATTGAAAAAATTAATTGATAAATTCTATGCGTGGGATGAAAATCTAATAATAGGTAGGATTACTACTGCTGATTTTATGATTTTAAGTAGTTCAAAGCATAAAACCTTGCAACACGAAATTAAAAAAATATTTTTAGAAATTAAAAGAGAAAGAATAGATGGAGTTGATTTTAAGTGCTATTATTCTATTATAAAATCAAGTATTAATTTTAATAAACTTTATTTAGAAGCACAAAATAGATTAAAAGATGATGTAGATGTAGCTACTGAAAATATCATTACTAATAGTGTTGTAAGCTCTATAAATAAGAGTGATTTTTTCTTAAAAATTCAAAGGCTAGAAGGCGAAGAAGAAATATATTATTTAAATTATAGGATTAATTCAGATTATCCAGAGAAAATATCTCAAGCAAAATTAGAAGAAATAATTATTAAAAATAATTTAGAATTTAATTATTATAAAAATCTTTTAGAACTTTTAGCGAAAGAATATCATTTTGATAATAGGATTATTATTAAAATATCTCCTGATTTTTTAAGGAATTTAAATTTCTTATTTTATTTAGGAGAATATTTTATTAAGCACCCTAATACAAATGGGAAAATTATTTTTGAATTTTTTGAAAATGATGTTTATTATGATATGCCAAGATTTGAAGAAATAATAAAAGAATATAGAGAAATTAATATCAATTTTGCCCTAAATCGTATAGGTTCGCCTAGTTCTTTAGAATATTTAAAACGATTAGAATTTGAATTTGGTATTTTTGATATTGAGTTTAATAAAAATGTAAAAAATGAAAAATATTTTATAATTTATGAAAATTTATTTAATTTATGTAAAAGCCTAAATATCAAAACTATTATGAGATTTATTGATAATAAAAATCTACTTGATTTAACAAAAGATATTAAATTTGATTATTATCAAGGCTTTTTATTTTATAAGGACAAAAATCTTAAGGAGATGAAATGAAAGAAAAATTAAAATACGGACAAAAAGAAATAAAAAAAATTAAAGGTAAAAAATTAGAGCGTTGGGAAAATAAGCAAAAAAATGATTATGTTATTAAAATAACTCTACCTGAATTTGCTTGTCTTTGCCCAAGAAGTGGTTATCCTGATTTTGCAACATTATATTTAGAATATATACCTAATAAATGGGTAGTTGAACTTAAAGCAATTAAACTTTATGTTAATTCATTTTATAACAAAAACATAAGCCACGAAGATAGTATAAATAAGATTTATAATACTCTTAAAAAGCGTTTAAAACCAAAATATATTAAATTAGTTGGAGATTTTAATCCTCGTGGTAATGTTCATACGGTGATTGAGTGCTGCTCTGATACGGAAATTAAAAAAGAAAAGAAAAAAGATAAAAAGGATAAATAATGATTAGCCCAGAGCTTGTTTTACATATTTTTAAGGCTGCTTCAATTTCAAGATGGAATGATTTTCCTAGAATTTGTAATTTAGTTGAACTTGATAAACAAGCTCATAAGGCTATTATTGCTTATTTTTTAGCAAAAAGTGAAAAAGACATTGATATGAGATTTTTACTTGATGCTATTGTTGTTGAGTTTATTTCTCGTGTAATAGTTACTGATATTCGTCCTGATGTATTAAATGAAATCAAAAAAACAAAACAAAAAGAATTAGATGAATGGATACAAAAACAATTTAGTTTAATCAATAAAAACGATGATTTTTTAAAAATTTTTAATGATTATTATAATGATAAAACTCACGAAAAAGAAAAATTTATTTTAAAAGCAGCAGGGTATTTATCAACTAGATATGAGTTTTCATTCATATATCCAAATGTTAGTAATTATGAAGAAATTAAAGCTAAGTTAGATGAAGAATTAGAAGATTATTTAGAAATTTTAGCAGTTCAAAAAATATCATTAAATCAAAAATTAGCTAAGGTAATTGATTTAAGTGGTCGTTTAAGATTTCAAAAGCGTTGGGCTCAAACTCCTAGAATTCCTGAAACAAGTGTTTTAGGACATATGTTAGTAGTAGCTGTTTTAAGCTATTTTTATTGTCTTAAAATAAAAGCTTGTGATACTAGATTTATTAGCAACTTCTTTTGTGCGATTTTTCACGATTTACCAGAAAGTCTTACAAGAGATATTATTACCCCTGTTAAATACGGAATTGATGGACTTAGTGAGATAATAAGTGATTATGAGCTTAAATTAATTGATGAAAAGATTTTACCTTTTGTGCCTAATAATATAAGAGCTGAATTTGCTTATCTTTTAGGAATTTATAATGAAGATGGTAAGATTAAAAAAGATGAATTTAAAAATAGAATAAATAAAGAAAATGTAAAAATTATTCAAAATCCTAACGATTATAATGAAGATTGTTTTAATACAATTGATGGAAAAATGCTTAAAGCTTGTGATAAAACTGGAGCTTTTTTAGAAGCAATCATTTCTAATTATTACGGCGTTAAATCTAAGGATTTAAAAAATGGTTATTCAAAGATTTTAAATGATTTTAAAGAAAATCCTAAAATTGGTGAAGTAAATTTTTATGAAATGTTAAAAGAATTTGAAGAGTTTTTTACAAACCCAAGCCAAGAGACTTGCGGCACACACTCATAAAAAGTGCTCTGCTATGTTCCCATCCTGAAGCTCTGCTTTTTACAAACATTGCACAAGGCTTGACTTGAGAAAACGCATTTTAAGATAAAATGACTTAATAGAGGGTAAATGAAATTAGATTTAATTTATATTTTTTTAGCGAATTTAAGAATTACTTTTATAGGAGTTAATAATTCTTTTGATTTAAGAGCTAAATTAATTTCTTGTATTGCAGGAGTTGTTAAAGATGAAAGACAAGATTTAAAGCGAAAAATAGAACAACTCTCAAAAGAAATCTATAAAAAAGAAATTAAAAGAAGAATATTTTTAGCGACCATTTATCAATATATAAAATATATTAAACAAGATACAATGGGAGTTGATAATATACTTAAAGGAATTAAAAAATTAACTAAACAAAATCCAAAACTAAAGCGAAAAATTAATTTCGTTCAACTTGATAGATTAGTATTGAAAAAATCAATTAAAGAAGGCGAAGAAGAAATTGAAGATTTCGCACAAATTAGGGTTTTAGAATTTTTAAAAAACGAAGTTATTTGATTGGTTATTAAAATTATATACAATAAAAAAAACTGATAGGAAAAAGTATGGCTAAATTTATATTTGTAACAGGTGGAGTTTTAAGCTCACTTGGTAAAGGAATTGCAGCAGCTAGCATTGCAAGTTTATTAAAACAAAGTGGATTAAAGGTAAGTATTTTAAAGGCTGACCCTTATATAAATATTGACCCAGGAACTATGAGCCCACTTGAGCATGGAGAAGTTTTTGTTACAAAAGATGGTGCAGAAACTGACCTTGATTTAGGACATTATGAAAGATTTTTAGATGAAGATTTAACTCATCTTAATAACTTTACTACAGGAAAAGTATATCAAAGCGTAATTGAAAAAGAACGCCGTGGAGAATATCTAGGTAAAACTATTCAAGTAATTCCACACATTGTAGGCGAAATTGCTAGTAGAATGGAAGCAGCGGCTTTAAATCAAGATGTTTTAGTAGTAGAAATTGGTGGAACGGTTGGAGATATTGAAGGCTTACCATTCCTTGAAGCAATTCGTTCTTTAGGACTTAAATACGGAAAAAATAATGTATTTTACGCACATTTAACTCTTGTTCCTTTTATAAAAGTAGCAGGAGAATTAAAAACTAAACCAACCCAACATTCAGTTGGAGAATTAAGAAGAATAGGTATTAGTCCTGATATGATAATAGCTCGTAGTGAAATTCCACTAGGCGATGAAATAAAAGAAAAAATTGCAAAGAGTTGCGGTGTAGAAATTGATTGTGTAATAGAAAGTATTGATGCAAAAAGCATATATCAAATTCCACTTAAATTTTTAGAGCAAAATATACTTTTACCTATTGCAAAACATTTAAATCTAAAGCTAAAAACTCCTAATTTAAAAGAGTATGAAGCATTAACAGAAAAAATAATTAATCCAAGCAAAAAAGTTAAAATTGCTTTCGTAGGAAAATATATAGATTTAAAAGAAAGTTATAAATCTTTAACAGAAGCACTAATTCACGCAGGTGCAAATCTTGATACAAAAGTAGAGATTAATTGGATAGATAGCGAAGAATTAAAAGATGAAAATGATTTAGCTGGAAATGATGGAATACTTGTAGCTGGTGGATTTGGACAGCGTGGTGTTGAAGGTAAAATAAAGGCTATTAAATACGCTCGTGAAAATAATATTCCATTTTTAGGAATTTGTCTTGGAATGCAGCTTAGTTTAATTGAATTTGCTAGAAATGTTATAAAACTTGATGATGCTAATTCAACTGAATTTGATGAGAATACTAAAAATCCTATTGTTTATTTAATTGATGAATTTATTAATCAATCAGGTTCAAAAGAAATCAGAACAATAAAAACTCCATTAGGTGGGACTTTAAGACTTGGCGAATATGTTTGCAATATAAAAGAAGGCACACTTTTAAGTAAGTTATATAATTCTAAAGTAGCTTATGAAAGACATCGCCATCGCTATGAAGCTAACTCAAAATATCGTGATTTATACGAGCAAAATGGACTTATTATTAGTGGGGAATCAAATGGACTTATTGAAGCTATTGAAAATACAAATAATGATTTCTTCGTAGCCGTTCAATATCATCCTGAATTTACTTCAAGGCTAACTAAAGCAAATCCTGTCATCTTAGGCTTTATTAGACAATGCTTGCACTAAATAAAACTAAAATTAAGCAGGTTTTAGAAGATAGATTTAAAAACGATTTTCATAAAAGCCTTAGCACTATTCCAAAACCTCATACCTTTAAGGATATGAATAAAGCAGCAATTAGAATAGCTAAGGCAATAAAAAATAAAGAAAAAATAGCAGTAGTAGGAGATTATGATGTAGATGGCATAGTATCTTCTACTATTATGAGTGAATTTTTTGCTAATTTAGGTGTAGAAATAATTGTTAAAATTCCAAATCGTTTTAGCGATGGATACGGAATTAGCGAAGATATAGTGAGTAATTTAGACGCTAGTTTAATAATCACGGTTGATAATGGAATAGTAGCTTATGAAGCTGCAAATAAATGTAAAGAATTAGGTATAGATTTAATAATAAGCGATCATCACACCCCAGGAGATACTTTACCAAATGCTTATGCTGTAATTAATCCAAAAAGAGATGATTGTGAGTTTTCTAAGCATATTAATTGTGAGATTTGCGGGGCACAAGTAGCTTGGTGGTTATGTGGGGCTATTAAAAAAGAATTAGATATAGAATACAATATGGCTAGTTTTTTAGATTTATTGTGTATTGCAATTGTTGCTGATATGATGAATTTAAATGATTTAAATCATATATTAGTTCGCTATGGCTTAAAAGAGTTAAATAAATTAAATCGTCCTGCTTTTGTAGTTTTAAAAGAAAAATACAAAAAGAAATTCTTTGATTATGAGAGTATTCCATTTTTAATAGCACCATTATTAAATGCTAGTGGAAGAATGGATGATGCTAGTATTTCTTATAAATTTTTAAGAGCAAAAAGCATTAATGAAGCTAAGAATTTATTAGAAATAATAGAAAAATTAAACCAAGATAGAAAAGAACAAGAAAAGCAAAGTTTTTTAGAAAGCATAGAATTTGCAAACGAAAATGATAAAGTAATCATAGCTTATTCTAAGAATTGGCATAAGGGTATTTTAGGCATAGTTGCAGGTCGTTTAGCTAAACAATTTAATAAACCTAGTTTTGTTTTTAATATTGAAGATGACTTAGCAAAAGGAAGTGCTAGAAGCGTAGCAGAGCTTGATATTTTAGAGCTTTTATCAAATGTTAGCGATATTTTGACTAATTACGGCGGACATAAAGGAGCTGCTGGACTTGCTTTAAAGGTTGAACATTTAAAAGAATTTAAAACAAGGCTAAATAATTTAGAACTTAATTATAATGATATTGATTTTTGTGATACTACTAATACTTTAGGCGAGTTAGAATTTAGCGAAATTGATATGGAATTATTAGATATTTTAAGTGATTTTGAGCCTTTTGGGCAAGGTAATGAAAAGCCATTTTTTATAAGTAAAGGCGTAATTATTAAAAATCTAGTTTTATTAAACGAAAAGCACTTAAAATGCACTTTTACTCAAAATAATTTAACTTTTGAAGCGATTTGTTTTAATTGTGATTTTATCCCATTTGAAAATGAATGCGTCAATATTCATTATAGTTTGCAAAAAAATTATTTCAAACCTAGCCCTACAATTCAGCTAAATATTTCTAATATTTATATTTAATATTTTAAAATAACTAAATTTTATTTAATATTAATTCATGTAATACAAATTTATGTAAAAAATAAAGGTTTTTTAATGAAAAATATTTTTAAATTAAGTATAGTTCTTACAACTATTTTATATTCATATGATGCTACAAATATTGTTGGTGACTTAACAAAAAATATAGACATAAAACAAACAGGAATATCTAGTATTAAAGCCAATAAAATAGATGATAGTATTTATTCAACTTTTGTAATTAATGGCACATTAACTACAAATAGTATAGAAAATAAAAATCTAATATTTGATTATAAAAATACACAAATTGATAATAAAGATTATTTAATATTAGTATCTGGCGGTAATTTTACAGATAATGGTTCTATTTTTATTTCTCAAGGCAATAGTGTATTTAGTAATAATATAGAAGCTATTAAAATAAAAAATAATGGAATAGTTACTCTAATTAATTCTAGTGTTTATGCTGGTAATGCTGATAGAACAGATTTTCAATTTGCTTCTGCTATTTTAATAGATAAGGGGACATTAAATTTAAATAATTCTTTAGTAGAAGGAGGTTATCAGCGTGGTAGAAGTTATCAAGCTATTAATGCTCGTAGTTTTGGAACTGATAAAACCTATTTAAATATAAGTGGTTCAATTATAAAAGCAGGAGATAATGATATAAAATCAACAGCTATTATGGCTAATCAATCAAGCACTATTGTAATAGATGATACTAAAAATAATAAAGGCTCTAGTATAACAGGGTATATAAATACTGATGGGGATTTTACTATTAAGGGTATTTATAAAAATAATTCAAATTTCATTGCAAAATCAAGCAATACTATGAATGCTACAAATAATACTTTTGATACTATTATCAATTCAAGCACTAAAACAAATCTCGGAAAAAATGCAAATATTGACAAAGCTTATATTGGTGGTGGTCTTGATTTAAATAAAAGTTCAACTTCTACTGGAACATTTATAATTACAAATAGTTATATTAAAGGCGATATTGTAAATTCTGATGATATTAGACTTATAAAAACTCTAAAACCTACTATAAATTCTAAAATAACCTTAGATAATGTTTATTTAGATGGGGCTTTAAATAATTATTCAGGAGAAATAAAAAGCTCTAATTCAGTATTTAATAAAATTGTAAAAAGTGAATATGTAAGCAAAATTGATGATACTAATTCAATTTTTAAAGGTGGTTTTAGTGCTGATGAAATAATTTTAAATAAAAGCACTTTAGAAGGATTTAAATTACCATCTATAAGTGATGCTAAATATAGTGCTAAAAATTTTAATTTAACTAATACAAAAGCAGGTAAAGATATAAATACTAAAGGATATTTAGAATTAAATGGTGGCTTAATTAAAGCCACAAATTCAGCTCTTAATTTTGATATTAGAAGTAATAATTCTATTAATATTGATTTAACTAGGAGTTCTTTAGTAGGTAGTTTTAAAAATTTAACAGGAAATAAAATATCAGCAAATAAAATAAACTTAAATAATTCTACAAGTTTAGGAGCATTCAGCACAAATGAACTAATTGCAAATAATTCTACATTCTTCTTAGGTGGCACAAATACTACTTATAATGGAGCAATAATTTCTAAAATTAGCACAAGTGGGGCTAATAATAATTTTGGAATTATTGGAGTAGTTAGCAAAGATACTAAAGGGAATTTAGTAGCAAATAATTTAAGTGCTAATTTACCTTTAGCTATTTTAAAGGGTGCTAATAATGATTTTGCTACAAATCTTAAATTCTATTCAGGAATTAGCGAATATGCTTTAGCGAATTCTTATTTAAAGAGTGAAAAGCTAGGAGATTATCAAGTATATGTTTTAGCTAAGGATAATAAGCAAAGTTTTAATGATTTAACTTATAAAAATAATTCTAAATTAGATATAAATAAAATAAATGAAATAGTGACTAATAGTGATAAAATAAAAGATTTAGTAGATTTTAATGATAATTTATTAGCAAGTAACGAAGCAAAAGAGTTAATTAATCAAAATACAGATAAAAGTCTAGAAAATAAAGGCACAATGATAAAAGATTTTGATAATAAAAGCATTCCTTGGATAGATTTAAAACCTGCAAATCCTATTAAGCCAACAACCCCACCAAATATTGAAGATACTAAACCAAGTGAGCCAGAAATAAAACCTGATATTAAGCCAGAAGTTACACCAGAAACTCCTATAAATCCTAATGAAAATATTAAACCTAATCCTAACGAAGAAGCAAAACCTGAAATCAAACCAAGCATTCCTTGGATAGATTTAAAACCTGCAAATCCTATTAAACCAAGTGAGCCTAAGACTGATGAAGAAAAATTTGAAATAGCATTAGAAGAACAAAAAGAAGCTATAAAATTAATGGTAACAGGTAAAAATGAAAAAGCTTTAGAATCAGCTAAATTAATGACTTCGCAATTTTATTTTTCTCAAGTGTTTGAATATAATAATCTTAATAAGCGTTTAGGAGAATTAAGAAGTTTTGCTAATAACAATGCAGGAATTTGGATTCGTGGATATATAAATAAAGGTAGTATCAAAAATACTTCTATAAAAGCCAATGAAATACAATTAGGTGCTGACAAAATTATAAATAATAATGATTTTGATACTTATGCAGGAATTATGCTAAATATCGGTAAAACAACTACTGATAATACTACTAATTCAAAAATTAATAATTATGGTTTTGGAGTGTATGTTAGTAATGTTTATAATAATGGATTTTTCTTAGATGCTACTCTTAAAACAAATCATTATAAAAGCGAGTTTAAAAACGATACATTTTTAGGCAATTCTACAAGTAAAGGAACAGGTATAATAGCAAGTGCTGAATTAGGTTATAGATTTGGTGATGAATTTTATTTAGAGCCTAGTTTAGAATTGATTGCAAATTATATCCCAAAGACTGATATTAAAGGTGAAAAAGTAATTCAATTTGGCAATTTATCTCAAGTATCAAATGTCAATATTACATCTTCTTCAAAAGTTTTAATGGTATCAAAAGCAGCAGTTTATACTGGAGTAGATATTAATAATACAACATTAAGAGCTGGAATTGGTGGAATATTTGATTTAACTAATAATCCTGATTTTTTAGTTAGTGATGGGATTAGCTCTTTTGCTTTTAGTGGAGCGAAGAAAGATAAAAGAGGTTTTGCAAGTATAGGACTTAATAAAAATATTAGTAAAAAATTAGGATTAAATATAGAAGCTGAAAAGACTTTTAGTGGGAATTTAAATATTGATTATAATATTAATGCAAGTATTAGATTTGAGTTTTAAACATTGAATTTTCTTATTTTAAATTCTAATTTATAGGATTTAAAATAAGGTTTTCAAATATTATTATCTTTTAAGTAATTTTATAAAAATAAATATACTCACAAACTTAGTATAAATAATAAATTTATCAAAGAATTTAATATAACTTTGGTTATTCAAATATAGTTTTATTTCTTCCTGTTTGTTTAGCTTTATAAAGTCTATTATCAGCAGTTTCAAACGCTCCAAATTTAGAGTTTGTAACCAAACTAACACCTATACTAATAGTTAGTTTGATTTCGTGATTTTTAGCCTTAAAAGTATGATTTTGCACTTCGTTTCTAAGGTTTTCAAGTAAGCTAACACATTTATAAAAATCATATTCTTTAAAAATTAAAACAAATTCTTCTCCACCATAACGATAAGCTTTTGAATATTGTTTCAAAATACTTGCAAGACTTCTTAAAATAATATCTCCTACATCATGCCCGTAAGTATCATTAATCTTTTTAAAAAAATCTATATCAACTACAGCAATTACATCTTTATTTTTTACTTCAGTAGTGTCATAAGCTCTTCTGTTATAAACATTAGTTAGTGAATCATAAAACGCTAATTTATATCCTTGATAACCAATAGCAGCTAAGAATATAAAAGAGCCTAATTCAAAATAACTTAAATTATAAAATTGAAGGCTATTGTAGAATATAAATTGAAAATAGGCTGCAATATATGCACCTTGCAAGAAACATTCAAAATTTTTAATTTTTCTAAGAATTACAACATAAATCATTAAAACTAAAAATAAGCAAAAAGAAAAATCTGAATAAACATAAGTAAGATTTATAAAGTTTAAATTATGTAAATACGATATGAATTGGTAATCTTTAATAAATATACCAATTAAGATATAAAACAATACTACCAAATAAGCAGGAATTAATCTTTTTGTAGAAAGATAATCTTTTTTAAGCGTTAATAATATTGCAAATACAATCGGTGAAAATAGTGAAATATATGCGTGGGCTTGTTGAAAATCCATAAAAATAAATAATATCCTACTAGCTAAAAATAACAATGTTATAAAAGTGATATTTAGTTTTTTAAAATATATTGAACCTAAAAATACTAAAAGTTCAAAACCAAGTGTTGCCGCAGGAAGTGGATATATTAATTCTAATAGAAGTGATTGCTTCATAATTTACCTTTATATTTAGTTACTGATTATACTAATATATCGGTAATTAAATTTATATTTTAATATATTTTTAAAGTTTAACCCTATTTATAAAATAGGGTTTGTGAATTTATAAAGAAAGTTCTTTTAAAAATTCATCTTTTAAATAAATTTTCATATCTTCAAAATTAATAATAATTTGATTTTTAAAATCCTTTGATAAGAATACAAAACCATTACTGCTAATATAGAATTTGTCTAATTCTATATTTTTATCAAGATTTTTTGAATTAAAATACACCTTAAAAGTATCAAAATCTTTTATAATATCTTTTAATAAATATTCCTTTTTTGTATTTTCGTTATATGTTTTTATTTCTATTTTTGAATTGGTTTTATTATCTATATTTTGTGAAGTTTGTTTCATATAAGATATGATATTGTTGATTTGAAAATAACTTGAGTAATTAGAATTTGATTTGTAGTTTTTAAAATCATCTTCCATTGATTTTTTGATTTCATTTAAAGCTTTTATATGTTGTTTATTGATTGCATCAAAACTTTTAAAAAAATCATCAAACGGGTCATAGAATTTATTTTCTAAAGCATCAATTCTTTGTTTTAGAATTTCATTTTCTTGTTTTAATTTTTCAATTTCACTGATTGAACTAGCATTTAATGCACCTATACAAAATAAAGAAATTAATATCTTTTTCATATTTTCTCCTTCAATAAAATTTATAAAATATTTTATATTTATATTTATAACAAAGTTTTAGAATAAAATTTTTGTTTAATGAATTTATTTTGTATGTAAATAATTTTAATTTTATTATAAGTTTAATGTTCCACGTGAAACATTAAAATAATCTAATGATAAAAAGTTTCACGTGAAACATTATTTTTTCTTTTCATTGATTATGATAAAAATCATTCCAATAATTCCACCAATGCAAACAACACCCATAAATAAATATTGAAATATATCTAATCCATTCATTTAATTGCTCCTAAAAATTCATTTTCTATATCATCATTATAAAAATCATAATCTTGATTTTTATAAGTAAATTTTAATCTTGCAGAATGAAGACAAAGCCTACTTGCACCACAAAGTTCTTTTATATTTGATATTTTCTTATCTAAAATATCTCTTGCTTGTTTGTTAGTAAGTCCATACAAATTATCCCCTGCGATTTTATTTCCTACATAATGCAAATGCACTCTTAATTGATGTTGTCTTCCTGTTAGTGGAATTGCTTTTAAAAGTGTATATTTAGGATAATTTTTGATAACTATAAATTCAGATTGTGAAATCTTGCCATCTATACAAACTTGCATTTTATTTTTTAAATCATCATCATTTTTAAGTCTTGCACTAACACAAAAATCATTTTTAATATTACCACATACTAATGCTAAATATTCTTTGTATATTTTTTGTTTTGCAAAAAGTTCTTTTAATTCTTTATTGGCAGTTTTTGTTTTAGCTACCATTATAAGACCACTTGTAGCAGCGTCAAGTCTATGAGCTACACTTGCATTTTCTCCATATTTTTGCCAAATTTCATCATTTAAAGAATACTCACAATTTCTTCCATTAGGATGTGATAAAACTCCGCTTGGTTTATTAAAAATTGCAAAATATTCATTTTCAAAAATTGGTTGTAAATTATTACTAACGCATTCATAAATTAGTAAATAATATTCTCCACAAATAATAGAATTCTTTTTACATATTTCAATATCAGTTAAATTTATTTCTTCTATATTTAAAGTATTTTCTAGCTTTTTACTAACATTATTTTTAAAAATAATAACACGATTTTTATCACAAAATCTTTGTGCTTTTTTTAAATCGTAGTTTAAATTTTGCATAACTAATTGATAAGCTTTTTTATTTTCTGTAGTAAAAAATTTTTTATATAAATATCCCACTCTTTTTAACCTTTATTATATATCTACTTATTATAATACATTCTTTTTTAAAATTCACAAAGGAAAAATAATCAATCATGAAGGTAGTAAAAAGAACAGGTAGAGTAGAAGAATTAGACATATCTAAGATTAAAAAATATACAACTTTAGCAACTGAAGGGCTTGATAATGTAAGCCAAAGTGAGCTAGAAGTTGATGCTAAAATACAATTTAGAGATATGATAACTTCTGAAGAAATACAAAATACTTTAATAAAAACAGCAGTTGATAAAATAGATATAGATAGACCTAATTGGACTTTTGTAGCTGCGAGATTATTTTTATATGATTTATATCACAAAGTTAATCCACAAAAAGAATATGTGCATTTAAGAGAATATTTTGAGCGTGGAGAAAAAGCAGGAAGATTATTTTTAGGTCTTAAAGAAAAATATGACTTAGATGATTTAAATTCTTATATCAAACCTGAAAGAGATTTACAATTTACTTACTTAGGTATTAAAACCCTTTATGATAGATATTTAATTAAAGATAGCAAAGGTAATCCTATTGAATTACCACAACATATGTTTATGGCAATAGCTATGTTTTTAGCTCAAAACGAATTAAATAGGCAAGAATGGGCTAAGAAATTTTATGATTTAATAAGCAAATTTGAAGTTATGTGTGCAACTCCAACTTTAAGTAACGCAAGAACAACAAGACACCAATTAAGTTCGTGTTATATCGGCTCAACCCCTGATAATATAGAAGGTATTTTTGATTCTTATAAAGAAATGGCTTTATTATCTAAATTTGGTGGTGGAATAGGCTGGGATTGGAGTAAGGTTCGTGCTATGGGTGGTAGTATAGACGGACATAAAAATGCAGCTGGTGGAATTATTCCATTTTTAAAAATCACAAATGACATTGCCGTAGCGGTTGATCAATTAGGCACAAGAAAAGGTGCGATATCTGTTTATATTGAGCCTTGGCATATGGATGTTTGTGATTTTATTGACCTTAGAAAAAATAGCGGAGAAGAAAGAAGAAGAGCTCACGAATTATTCCCTGCTTTATGGATAAATGATTTATTTATGAAAAGAATTGCTGAAAATGGAAAATGGACTTTATTTGACCCATTTGATACTCCACAACTTTGTGATTTATACGGAAAAGAATTTGAATTAGAATATGAAAGACTTGAAAAAGATGAAAATATAGTAAAAGAAGTAATGGATGCAAAAGAGCTTTGGAAAAAGATTTTAACAAATTATTTTGAAAGTGGAATGCCGTTTTTATGTTTTAAAGATAATGCTAATAAAGCTAATCCAAATTCTCATTCAGGTCTTATTAGAAGTTCTAATTTATGCACAGAAATTTTTCAAAATACAGACCCAAATCATTATAAAATAAAAGCTACTTTTGAAGATGGTAGTATAAAGATTTATGAAGAAAATGATATTTTAACTCTTGATAATTCACAAGTAAAAACTGCAAAAAAATTAAGTAGCCTTGATACTTTAAATGGTAAAAAAGTTTATATAGTAGAAAAAGAATATGATGAAGGAAGAACCGCAGTTTGTAATCTAGCTAGTATAAATTTAAGTAAAATTAATAGTATAGAAGATATTAAAAGAGTAGTTCCAATAGCAATTAGAATGCTTGATAATGTAATTGAACTTAATTTTTATCCACACGCAAAAGTAAAAAACACTAACCTTAAATCTCGTGCAATAGGTTTAGGTGTTATGGGTGAAGCACAAATGCTAGCAGAAAAGGGAATAATGTTTGGAACTAACGACCACTTTGAATTAATTGATAAAATTATGGAAAATATATCTTATGAAGCTATAAGTGCAAGTAGTGATTTAGCAGTTGAAAAAGGTGTATATCCTGAATATGAAGGAAGTAATTGGAGTAAGGGAATTTTCCCTATTGATGTTGCTAACGATAATGCAAAAATGCTAACACTAGGAGATAATTTATTTAATCAATCAAATTGTGATTGGAATGATTTAAGAAAGAAAGTTAGCAAACAAGGTATGAGAAATGGCTATTTAATGGCAATAGCTCCAACTTCTAGCATATCAATTCTAGTTGGAACTACTCAAACAATTGAACCTGTGTATAAAAGAAAATGGTTTGAACAAAACTTAAGTGGAATGATACCTAATGTCGTACCAAATCTAAGTCTTGATACCTGGCAATATTATGTTACAGCTTATGAGCTTGACCAAAGAGATTTAGTTCGTGCTGCTGCAATTCGCCAAAAATGGATAGACCAAGGACAAAGCTTAAATATATTTGTTAGTCTTGACAAAGCAAGTGGTGGGTATTTAAATAGTATTTATACATTAGCTCACTCACTAGGACTTAAATCTTGTTATTATCTAAGAAGTGAAAGTCCAGCAAGCGAACATCTAGATAATAAACCTGTTGATAGAAGCATTGAATGCGAAGGTTGTCAATGAAAATAAGTGTTTGCATTATCGCTAAAAATGAAGAAAAAAATTTAAAGCGTTGTTTAAATGCTTTAGCAGAATTTGATGAAATTGTGTTAGTAGATAATGAAAGCACTGATAACAGCGTTAGTATTGCAAAAGAATTTAAAAATGTAAAAGTTTTTAGCTCACCTTTTATAGGATTTGGCAAATTAAAACAATTTGCTGTAAATTTAGCTAGTAATGACTGGGTCTTTTGTGTTGATGCTGATGAAGTAATAGATTTTAATAGTTTAGAGCTTTTAAAAAATCTTGATTTTAGCGATATTACAAAAATCTATGCAATAAATAGAAAAAATTATTATAAAAATGAATGGATAAAAACTTGTGGGTTTTATCCTGATTATATAGTTAGGATTTTTAATAAAACTCATACTAATTATGATGACGCTAATGTTCATGAAAATATTATCATTAAAAATAATTCACAATTAATAAAAACCAATATCCATCTTCACCATTTTGCTTTCAATTCAATTTATGATTTAATAACAAAATTACAAAGATATACAGAAATTTATGCACAAAATAATAAAAATAAAAAAACTAGTACTTTTAAAGCTATAAGCCACGGATTTTTTACATTTTTTAAATTCTATTTTTTAAAATTAGGAATAAAAGATGGTTTTAATGGATTTATAATAAGTTTATGCAATGCTTTAGGTTCTTTTTTTAAATATGCAAAATTAAAAGATGCAAAAATTCCAACTTGTTCTTTAATAATCACAACTTACAACGATAAAGTGGCACTAACAAGATGCCTTGAATATGTCTTTAAAATGACTACATTACCAGATGAAATAATTATAGCCGATGATGGTGGAGATAACTGGGATATAATTGAAAAGTTTAGTAAATATCCTGTTATATTAAAACATGCGTATCAAGAAGATTTAGGATTTAGATTAGCAAGATCTCGTAATAATGCTATAAAAATAGCAAGTGGAGATTTTTTAGTTATTATTGATTCAGATATGCTTGTAGATAATGATTTTATAAAAAATTATAAAAATAATGCTGAAAAAGGGGTATTTTTACAAGGTAGTAGAATTTGTTTAAAGGAAAATATTTCAAAAGATATTAGAGAAGATAATATAGAATTAAATATAAGAACATTTAAAGCAAACAAAATTAATGTTCTATCAAAAATAATTAAGTACTTCTCAAAAATTGATAAAAGTATTTGTAAAAAATTAAAATCAATAGCACAAAAAACACCGAATGATAAAAAAATATACATAAAAGGTATTCGTGGTTGCAATATGGGTTTTTACAAAGAAGATGTTATTTCAATTAATGGATTTAATAATGATTTTGAAGGCTGGGGAAGAGAAGATAGTGAATTTGTAATAAGGTTCTTAAATAAGGGCTATAAATTAAAAAGACTAAAACATCAAGCAATAGCATATCATATATATCATAAAGAAAATGAAAGAAATTTAGAACAGAACCATAAAATTTATTTAAATACTTTATTAAATGATAAAAGTTATTGTGAAAACGGGTTAGAACAAATTTAGATTATTATAAAATATGTTCCACGTGAAACAAAATTAATTAAAATTTTTAAGTGTTATTAACTTAGGATAAAATACTATTTTTATTTAAGGAGTATAAAATGAAAAAAGTATTAATTTCAAGTATTTTGGCACTTAGTTTAAATTCTGCTGGGTTTTTAATGATAGATAAAGATAAAACCGCATATTTTACAATTAACGACCATAAAGATAAAGTTGAGTTTGTTAGCGGTATGAATATAATGCAAGATAATGTATGTTTTGCATGTAACGATACGATAACAAATAATATAGATTATGAGGCTTCAAAATCAATTGGGGTTAAATATGATAGTATTAGTATCGGCACAAGTGATGGTAATTTTAAGATTAGATATTTATCTGGAAATAATAAAGAAGAACTTAATTTAAATGAATTTTTTGCTCAAAGCTTAACTCATTTTGGAACTTTAGAAATATTAGAAGATGTAATATTTGCTAAGAATGATGTAACGAGTATAAGTTTTAGTTTAGTAGAAGACAATAAAGGTGCCCATCCTTTACATTTTAAAAAATATGCAATTTTAGATAAAACAGGTAAAATTATTTCATCAAACGAAGCTTTTAAAGATACAGATAAGTTAAAAGAAAAAATATCTAAAAAAATAAGAGATTTTCAAAATACAACTAAACATCCAGAAAAAGATAATAAATTTTTTAGTCCTTTAGAATTAAATAATTTTTATTTTGATAATTTAGGAATAGTATTTTCATATAGTCCTTATGAATTATTTTCATACGCTAGTGGATATATAAAAGTTCGTTTAACATATAAAGAAATAGAACCATTTTTAAAAGAAGAATTTAAAAAACTATTACAAGATAATAAAGTATTGTAAAAATTTATGATTTAATTTTTTCCGAATTTAAAATAAAATTCGGAAAAAATTATTATTCAATAAATTATATATAGTTTTAACAAGTATTAAAATTTTTATTAATTTTTTGAGATTTAATACTTTTTGCTTATATCAGCAAATAGGTTTTATACAAAATACTATTTTATTTATTATTAATTTTGTTAGTGATTTTGTTTCATACTAAGCATTATTAATAATTTTCTAATTTTTGCTTTTTTAGATATATTTTTGTATATATCTTATCAGAATGAGTAAAAATTTATAATTAGTATATTTTAAAATAAATTTAGTATTTTATAGTTCATAATTTTTATTTTTTATCTTTTTAAAAAAGACAAAAAATATGAAAAAATTTATTTTTTCTTGACAAATAAACTTATATTAAATACACTTGCAAACCTATTTTAGTTTTTGTGATACTTATCACATGTTCTTTAATGGGTTGGCTTAAATGCCAACGAGTTCTTTTAAAAGGAAAAATTATGGAAAGAATTAGGTTAAAGTTAAAAGCTTATGACCATAGGGTTCTAGATCGTACAGTTGCGGCAATTGTTGAAGCCGTTAAGAGAACTGGTGCTGAAATTAGAGGTCCAGTGCCAATGCCTACAAAAATAAAGCGTTATACCGTTTTAAGATCTCCGCACATCAATAAAGATTCAAGAGAACAATTTGAAATGAGAATTCACGCTCGTATGATTGATATTTTGGCTGCTACTACTGACACCGTTGATAGCTTAACAAAGCTTGATTTGGCACCAGAAGTTAATGTTGAAGTTCGTGCAATGGGCAAGTAAGGATAGAGTATGGAATATATTGTTGAAAAAATCGGAATGAGTAGAACAATTAACACATCTAGCACTCCTGTAACATTACTTAAGTTAGTAAAAACAAAAGTTTGCGAACTTAAAGATGGTAAAGCTATCGTTGCTTACGCACAAGGTAAACATCAAAACAAGTGCATAGCAGGTCAGCAAAAAAAATACAGCCTAAGTGCAGAGTTTAACAAATTTGCTAGTTTAGAAGTAGCAAATAAAGAAGCAGGTGACATTGACACTACACCTTTAGCTGAAGCAAAAGTTTTAAAAGTAAGCTTTAATTCAAAAGGTAGAGGTTTTGCAGGTGTTATTAAAAGACACGGATTTGCAGGTGGTCCAGCAAGTCATGGTAGCCGTTTTCACAGACGCTCAGGTTCTATAGGTAACCGCGAGTGGCCAGGTCGTGTTCAAAAAGGACGCAAAATGGCGGGTCATTTTGGTAATGAATTAGTTACTGTTAAAAATGAAGTTGTTTCATTTGACGCTGAAAATGGTGTTTTAGTATTAAAAGGTAGCGTTGCAGGTTATAATGGTGCAATGGGTAAAGTAAGGATTGTAAAATGAAAGTATGCGTATTAAACGATAAATTTGAAAAAGCTAGCGAGCTTGATTTACCAGCAAGATACGCTGAAGTAAATCCTCATAACCTTTATTTATATGTAAAATCATATCAAGCTAGCATGAGAGCAAATACAGCTCATACTAAAGGTAGAAGTGATGTTAGCGGTGGTGGTAAAAAACCATGGAGACAAAAAGGTCGTGGTGGTGCTCGTGCAGGTTCAACTAGAACTAACGTATGGGTAGGTGGTGCAGTTGCATTTGGTCCAACAAATAATAGAAACTATTTTCAAAAAGTAAATAAAAAGCAAAAGAGATTAGCATTTGAAAGAGCTTTAGCTGATAAAGCAAATGCAAACGCAATATTTGCAGTAGATAATATAGTTATTGAAAGTGGTAAAACAAAAGATGCAAGAGCTATGATTAATAAAATAGGTGTTAAAGATGCTTTAATAGTTAAATCATTATTAGATGAAAAAACATTATTAGCATTTAGAAATCTTGCAAATTGTTATGTTGTTGATATTACTGAAGTAAATGCTTATTTATTAAGTATATTTAACTCAGTTATTATTGAAAAAGATGCTTTAGCATCAATTACGAAAGAGGGCTAAGATGGCTGATATCACAGATATAAAAAATATAGTTTATACAGAAAAAACTTTAGGCCTTCAAGAAAGTGGCGTGGTAGTTATTCAAGCTAGCCCTAAAATGACAAAAAATGGTCTAAAGCAAGTGTTAAGAGAATATTTTGGTATCGTTCCTTTAAAAATAAATTCATTAAGAATGGATGGAAAAGTTAAAAGATTTAGAGGAATTGAAGGCCAAAGAAGTGACTTTAAAAAGTTTTATGTAAAGCTACCTGAGGGTGCTAGTTTAGAGAATAAGGAAGGCTAAGATGGCTATTAAAACTTATAAACCATATACCCCAAGCAGAAGATATATTACAGGTGTAAGTAGCGATGATATTACAGCAAAAGCTAGTGTTCGCTCATTACTTGTAAAACTTCCAGCTGCAGCAGGTAGAAATAACAACGGAAGAATAACAAGTCGCCATAAAGAAGCAGGTGCTAAAAAACTATATCGTATCATTGATTTCAAAAGAAATAAATTTGGAATTGAAGGTCGTGTAGAAGCTATTGAGTATGATCCATACAGAAATTGCCGTATTGCATTAATCGCTTATAAAGATGGTGAAAAAAGATATATTATCCAACCTCGTGGTTTAGCAGTAAATGACATTGTTTGTTCAGCTGCTGAAGGTTTAGATATTAAACCAGGAAATGCTATGAAATTAAAATCAATTCCTGTAGGTACAATTATCCATAACCTTGAGTTAAAACCAGGTAAAGGTGGACAAATGATTCGTTCAGCAGGTTCTTTTGCTCAATTAATGGGTAAAGAAGAAAAATATGTAATCGTTCGCTTACAATCAGGTGAAATGAGAAGAGTATTAGCTGAATGTATGGCTAGTATTGGTGAAGTTGGTAATGAAGATTGGGCTAACGTTACAATCGGTAAAGCAGGACGCAATAGACATAGAGGTATTCGCCCACAAACTCGTGGTAGTGCAATGAACCCAGTAGATCACCCACATGGTGGTGGTGAGGGTAAAAAGAACTCAGGTCGTCACCCAGTTACACCTTGGGGTAAACCAACTAAAGGTGCTAAGACTCGCCGTAAAAAGGCTAGCGATAAGCTAATAATATCAAGAAGAAAAGGAAAATAAGATGGCTAGATCATTAAAAAAAGGTCCTTTTGTTGATTCTCATGTTATGAAAAAAGTTATCGCAGCAAAAAAAGCTAACGATAATAAACCAATTAAAACTTGGTCAAGAAGAAGCACTATAACTCCTGATATGATCGGTCTTACTTTTAACGTTCATAATGGTAAAAGCTTTATTCCAGTATATGTAACTGAAAATCACATAGGTTATAAATTAGGTGAATTTGCACCAACTCGCACATTTAAAGGCCACAAAGGTTCTGTGCAGAAGAAAATTGGAAAATAAGGGGTAGTAGATGAGTAAAGCATTAATTAAATTCATAAGACTATCACCAACTAAGGCAAGATTGTTAGCAAGAGAAGTTCAAGGAATGAATGCTGAATTAGCAATGGCTAGTTTAAAATTTATGCCAAATAAAGCAGCAAAATACATTTCTAATGCAATTTCAAGTGCTGTTGCAAATGGTGGATATGAGCCAAGTGAAGTTGTAGTAAGTTCATGCCGTGTTGATGCAGGTGCAGTTCTAAAAAGAATTAGACCAAGAGCAAGAGGTAGTGCAAGTCGCATTAGAAAACCAACTGCTCATATTATGGTTGAAGTAAGCAGAGCAAAAACTGAAAGTAAGGAAAGCTAAAATGGGACAAAAAGTAAATCCGATCGGTCTTAGACTAGGAATTAATAGAAATTGGGAATCAAGATGGTTTCCAGCTAAAGCTAGTTTAGCACAAAGCATAGGCGAAGATTATAAAATCCGTGCTTTTCTTAAAAAAGAGCTATACTATGCAGGCGTTAGTCAAATAATAATAGAAAGAACTGCTAAGAAATTAAGAGTTACTGTAGTTGCAGCTCGTCCTGGAATTATCATTGGTAAAAAAGGTAGTGATGTTGAAGTAATTAAAACAAAACTACAAAAAATTATCAATAAAGAAGTAAATCTTAATATTAAAGAAGAGCGTCGTGCTAATGCATCAGCTCAATTAGCAGCAGAAAGTGTTGCAACTCAACTTGAAAAGCGTGTTGCTTTCCGCCGTGCTATGAAAAAAGTTATTCAAAATGCACAAAAAGCAGGAGCAAAAGGTATTAAAGTTAGCGTTGCAGGTCGTTTAGGTGGTGCTGAAATGGCTAGAACAGAGTGGTATCTTGAAGGTCGTGTGCCTTTACATACTTTAAGAGCAAAAATTGATTATGGTTTTGCTGAAGCTCATACAACTTATGGAAACATAGGTATTAAAGTATGGATATTCAAAGGTGAGGTATTACATAAAGGTGTTCAAGCTGATAAAACTGAAGAGCCAGCAGCAAAGAAGACAAGAAGAACCAGAAGAGGTAAATAATTATGTTGATGCCAAAAAGAACAAAATTTAGAAAAATGATGAAAGGCCGCAATCGTGGCTATGCTTGCCGTGGCACAAAACTTGCTCTAGGTGATTATGCTTTAAAAGCTACTGAGGGTGGTAGAGTTAATTCACGCCAAATTGAAGCAGCTCGTATTGCTCTAACTCGTCATGTTAAAAGACAAGGTAAATCATGGATAAGAGTATTCCCAGATAAACCTTTAACTAAAAAACCACTTGAAACAAGGATGGGTAAAGGTAAAGGTAGTGTTGAAGAATGGGTAATGAATATTCAACCAGGCAGAATTCTTTTTGAAATGACAGGCGTTAGTGAAGATATGGCTAGAGAAGCTCTTGCACTTGCTATGAGTAAATTACCATTTAAAACTAAGTTCGTTACAAGAGAGAGTGAAAATGAAATATACTGAGCTAAAAGATAAAACAGCAGAAGAATTAAATGCTATGTTAAAAGAGAAAAAGGTGCTTTTATTTACACTAAAACAAAAGCTTAAAACGATGCAGCTTACAAATACAAATGAGCTTCGCGTAGTAAGAAAAGATATTGCTAAAATCAATACTGCAATATCAGCTATGAAATAAGGGGCTAATTATGAGTTTTAAAAGAGAAATACAAGGCGTAATCGTTGCAAAATCAGGTGATAAAACAGTTAGCGTTCTAGTTGAGCGTAAAGTTGTTCACCCAAGATATAGAAAGATTGTAAAACGCTTTAAAAAATATTTAGTTCATGATGAAAAAAATACTGCTAATGTTGGCGATACAGTTGTGGCAATTGAATGCAGACCATTGTCAAAACGCAAATCTTTTCGTCTTAAAACAATCTTAGCAGCAGGAGTTGAGTAATGATTCAAAGTTTTACAAGGCTTGTAGTTGCTGATAATAGCGGCGCAAAAGAAATTATGTGTATAAAAGTATTAGGTGGTAGCAAGAGAAGATATGCTACTGTAGGTGATGTTATAGTTGCATCTGTTAAAAAAGCTTTACCAAATGGTAAAATTAAAAAAGGTCAAGTAGTTAAAGCTGTAATCGTAAGAACTAAAAAAGAAGTTCAAAGAGAAAATGGCTCATTAATTCGTTTTGATGAAAATGCAGCAGTTATTTTAGATGCTAAAAGAGAGCCAGTTGGAACTCGTATTTTCGGGCCAGTTGGTAGAGAAGTAAGATATGGTGGCTTTATGAAAATTGTTTCACTAGCTCCGGAGGTTTTATAATGGCTGTTAAATTTAAAATTAAAAAAGGTGATAATGTAAAAATTATCGCAGGTGATGATAAAGGTAAAACAGGTGTTGTAAAGGCAGTTTTTCCTAAGAAAAATCAAGTAATCGTTGAAGGTTGCAAAATTGCTAAGAAAGCAGTTAAACCAAGCGAGCAAAATCCACAAGGTGGTTTTGTAAATAAGGAAATGCCTATGGATATTTCAAATGTAGCAAAGGTGGAGGCATAATATGAGATTAAAAGAAAAATATGTTAATAGCATTAAGCCTGCTATTGCTAAAGAATTTGATATTAAAAATCCTATGTTAATTCCTGCTATTGAAAAAATTGTAATTAGCGTTGGTTTAGGTGCTGAATTTACTAAAGATCAAAAAGTATTACAAAGCATTGTTGATACAATTAGTTTAATTTCAGGACAAAAAGCAGTTGTAACTAAAGCTAAAAAATCAGTTGCTGGTTTTAAAGTAAGAGATGGTTTCCCTGTTGGTGTAATGGTAACTTTAAGAAAAGACAATATGTATGCGTTTTTAGATAAGTTAATTTCTATTGCATTACCAAGAGTTAAAGACTTTAGAGGCCTAAGTAGAGATGGTTTTGATGGTCGTGGAAATTATAGCTTCGGTTTAAATGAACAATTAATGTTCCCTGAAGTTGTATATGACCAAATTTTAAGAACCCATGGTATGAATATAAATGTTGTAACAACAGCAAATAGCGATAAAGAGGCATTAAGATTATTAGAATTATTCGGTGTGCCTTTCACAAAAGGAAAGTAATATGGCAAAAAAATCAATGATAGCAAAAGCTGCTCGTCCAGCTAAGTTTAAAGTTAGAGCTTATACAAGATGCCAAATTTGTGGTCGTCCACACTCAGTATATAGAGATTTTGGAATTTGCCGTGTGTGCCTAAGAAAAATGGCTAATGAAGGATTAATTCCTGGTCTTAAGAAAGCTAGCTGGTAAGGAGAAGTTATGATTAACGATTTAATTTCAGATTCACTAACTCGTATTAGAAATGCAGCACTTCGTAAATTAGATACAACAAAATTACTACATTCAAAAGTTGTAGAATCTATTGTTGATATTTTTAAAGCGAAAGGTTATATTGAAGATTATAGCGTTGTTGAAGAAGATAAAAAGAAATTCATCAATGTAGTTTTAAAATATGATGAAAAAGGCAAAAGCGTTATTAATGAAATAAAGCGTGTTAGCAAACCTGGTCGTAGAGTTTACCGTGGTAAAGATGAAATCAAAAGATTTAAAAACGGTTATGGAACAATAGTTGTAAGTACAAGCAAAGGTGTTATTAGCAATGAAGTTGCTTATAAAGAAGGCATCGGTGGCGAAGTACTTTGCACTATTTGGTAATTAATGCTTTTTATGGCATTCGGAAAGCTTAAGCTTTCCCTAGACAAATAAAAAGGAAAAATATGTCAAGAATAGGAAAACAACCAATTGAAATTCCAGCTGGAATTTCAGCTAAAGTAGATGGTAATGTTCTTAGTTTTACTAAAGGAAATGTAAAAAAAGAACTTGATTTTAAAGGTCATGTAAATGTAGAAGTTAAAGACAATCAAGTAGTATTCACTCCAAAAAGTGATGATAGAAGTTCAAGAGCTTATTGGGGAACTTACAGAGCTTTAGCTAATAACATAGTAATAGGTCTTACTCAAGGATTTAAAAAAGTATTAGAAATAAATGGTGTTGGATATAAAGCTGCAATGAAAGGTAAAACTTTAGAAATGGCTTTAGGTTACTCACATCCAGTAATTTTTGATGCTCCAGAAGGCATTGAAATAGCAGTTGAGAAAAATACTATCGTAATTACAGGTGCTGATAAGCAAGTAGTAGGTCAAGTTGCAGCTAAAATTCGTGAATTTAGACCACCTGAGCCATATAAAGGTAAAGGTATTAAGTATTCAGATGAGCGTATTATTCGCAAAGCTGGTAAAACATCTAAGAAGTAAGGGATAAATAATGAGAGCAAATATCTTAAAAAGAAAATTATCTCTTAGAATTAAGAGAAAAAAGAGAATTCGTGCAAAAATTAGCGGTTGTGCAACTTTACCAAGAGTATCTATTTTTAAATCAAATAGAACGCTTTATGTTCAAGCAATTGATGATGTAAAAGCTCACACAATAGCTAGCGTAAATGGTAAAAAATTAGGCATTAAAGCAAATATTGAAGGTGCTAAGAAATTAGCAGCTGAATTTGCAAAAAGCTTAAAAGCAGCAAAAATTGAAGAAGCAGTTTTTGATAGAAATGGTTATTTATACCATGGTGTTGTAGCAGCTTTTGCTGATGCTTTAAGAGAAAACGGTATCAAACTATAAGGATAAATTATGGAAAAATATAATAGAGAAGAATTTGAAGAAGTAATTGTTGATATCGGTAGAGTTACAAAGGTTGTTAAAGGTGGTCGCCGCTTTAGATTTACAGCACTTGTAATTGTAGGTAATAAAAATGGCCTTGTAGGTGTTGGTTATGGTAAAGCTAAAGAAGTTCCTGATGCTATTAAAAAAGCAGTAGATGATGCGTTTAAAAATATCATTTCAGTTAAACTTCGTGGCCAAACAATCCCACACGATATTGAAGTAAAATACAATGCAAGCCGTATTTTATTAAAACCTGCTAGCGAAGGTACTGGAGTTATCGCAGGTGGTTCAAGCCGTCCAATTATTGAACTTGCAGGTATTAAAGATATTCTTACAAAATCACTTGGTTCATCAAATCCAGGCAACGTTGTAAGAGCTACAATCAAAGCTTTAAGTATGTTGAAAGGATAAAAAATGGGACTTGAAAATTTACAAAAAGCAGCAGGCTCTACTCATAAAACAAAAAGAATAGGCCGTGGTCAAGGTTCTGGCTGGGGAAAAACTGCTACAAAAGGTGGCAAAGGTCAAACAGCTAGAAAAGGTTATAATGAAAAAAGAGGTTTTGAAGGTGGTCAGCAACCACTTCAAAGAAGATTACCTAAAGTTGGTTTTACTTCTAAGTTTGAAAAACCTTATGTAATTAATGTTGAAAAAGTTACAGCTATTAAAGAATTAAAAGAAATTACTTTTGAAAGCTTAAAAAGTGTTCATAAATTTTCTTCAAGCGTTAAGAAAATAAAATTAATTGGCGCAAGTGCTAGTTCATTAGTAGCAAAAATCAAAGACGAAAACATTAAAACTAGCGGAAGTAAATAATGAATAAAAATCTTGCCAATAAAATTTTTATAACATTGGCGCTTTTATTTGCTTACAGGATACTGGCTTACGTGCCAGTTCCTGGCGTAAATGTAGATGTAATTAAAGAATTTTTTGAATCAAACACAAATAATGCTTTAGGTATGTTTAATATGTTTAGTGGAAAAGCTGCTGAGCGTTTATCAATCATATCTTTAGGTATAATGCCTTATATTACTTCATCAATTATTATGGAATTACTTGCAGCAACATTTCCAAATATCGGTCGTATGAAAAAAGAACGCGATGGAATGGTTAAATATATGCAAATTATTCGTGTAGCAACTATTGTAATTACTTTAATTCAAAGTGTTGGAGTTTCAGTAGGGCTTCAAAGCTTACACTCAAGAACAGGTGAAGCTGCTATTATGATTGATTTTAATACATTTATAGCTTTAAGCGCTGCTAGTATGTTAGCTGGAACTATGTTGCTTATGTGGTTAGGCGAGCAAATTACTCAAAGAGGTATTGGCAATGGTATTTCATTAATTATTTTTGCTGGTATCGTTTCGGGAATTCCTAGTGCGATTTCTAGCACAATTAACCTTGTAAATACTGGTGAATTAAATTTCTTAGTAGTAATTGGTATTGCCTTAGTTATTATTGCAGCTATTGGTGCTATTATTTATGTAGAATTGGGAGAAAGAAGAATTCCAATTTCTTATAGTAGAAAAGTTTTAATGCAAAATCAAAATAAAAGAATTATGAATTATATTCCTATTAAATTAAATTTAAGTGGTGTAATTCCTCCAATTTTTGCTAGTGCAATTTTGACATTTCCTGCTACTGTTTTACAATCAAGTACAAATGAATACATTATGAAAATTAATGATATTTTCAATCCAAATGGTTATGTATTTCATATTTTTACATTCTTTTTTGTAATCTTTTTTGCATATTTTTACGCATCAATTGCATTTAATGCAAAAGATATTTCAGAAAACCTAAAAAAACAAGGTGGTTTTATTCCAGGTATTCGTCCAGGAGAAGGAACAGCTTTATATTTAAATGAAATTGCAAGTCGCTTGACATTAAGTGGCTCAATATATTTAGCAATTATTGCAACTCTTCCTTGGCTTTTAGCTAAATTTATGGGAGTTCCATTTTATTTTGGTGGAACATCAGTTTTAATTGTTGTTCAGGTAGCACTTGATACAATGAGAAAAATTGAAGCTCAAATGTATGTGAATAAATATCAAACCTTAAGTGCAGTAGGCTTATGATTATAAATAGGCAAATATTTTTGCCGATTATTTTGGCTATATTTTTTGTGGCTTGTTCGCAAAATATAGCCAACAATAACTATGAAAACTATCAAAATAAAATCAATGGTGTAGTATTAATTGATGATGTTTATTCTAATTATCCAGCACAAATGTTTACTCCTAATGCTATTTTTGATACTAAATTGGATATAGAAAAAGTACAACAAACAAATAAAATTGTAGAGCGTATTTTAAATTCTTCAAGTGAGTGGAGATACACTCCTTATAGACTTGGCGGCACTAATAAAAACAAAGGTGCGGATTGTTCTTTTTTTACTCAAGAGATTTATAAACAAGTATATGGATTTAATCTAAGTAGAAGTACAAAAGAGCAAAGATTAGGTGGTAAAAAAGTTTCAAAATCTAAGCTTAAAGCAGGAGATTTAGTGTTCTTTAGAACAGATGGACCTTTTGGCTTACATGTTGGAATTTATCTTGAAAATAACAATTTTATACATTTATCTTCAAAAGGTGGAACAAGAATTCAAAGCCTTAATGTAAGATATTGGAATACAAGATATTTAGATGCAAGAAGGTATATAAATGCTAAATAAAATAGCAATTTTTGATAGTGGTGTAGGTGGGCTTGGAACTTTAAAATTATTAGTAAAAAGCCGTGTAGCAAAAGAAATAATTTATTATGCTGATAATAAAAATGTCCCATTTGGAACTAAAAGCAAAGAAGAAATTTTAAAAATCGGTCAAAATGCAATTGATTATTTAACAAGTTTAAATGTAGATTTGATTATTTTAGCCTGTAACACAGTTAGCTCAATTTTAAGCGAGCTGAATGTAGCTATTAAAGTTCTTCCTATAAGTGATTATGGTATTTTAGGGCTTAGTCAAATTGCTAATAATCAAAATTCTTTAGTAGTAGCTACAAAAGCAACTCTTAGCTCAGGGCTTTATCAAAACGCTTGTAAAAAATATAATATAAAAGCTGACTTTATAAGTCCTATTTCTTTTGTTCCTATTGTTGAGAGTATGGATTATTCTAAAGCGAGTGAAGATTTTGCAAATTATTTTAATAAAAATAATTATGATTATATTCTTTATGCTTGTACTCATTATCCATTTTTAGAGCAAGAATTTAAAACTTATTTTCCTAAAGCCACATTGATTGACCCAGCAAAAATTTTAGCACAAACTATGCAAGATGAATTTTTTAATAAAGATTTTAAATCAGAAATTATAATTGATTTTAGAGCTAGTAAAGATACTAAGATATTAAAAGATTTTTATGAAAGGATTAAAAATGTATGAGATTTTAGTAAGACCTTGTGGAGATTACGCTACAAATTGTTATATTGTAAAGCACGAATTAGGAGATATTGTAATAGACCCAGGCAAAGGTGCTTTAAGTTTTATTAAAGAAAACTCAAGCAAAGTTCTAGCAATTTTAAACACTCACGGACACCACGACCACATATGGGACAATAAATTAGTAGCACAAGAATTTAACGCTCCTTTATACACCCCAAAAGATGATATATTTATGTTAAAAAATCCTTTTTATGGTTTTTTGCCAAGCGATGATATAGCAATAGCTGTTGAAGACAAAGAAGAATTAGTGTTTAATGGTTTAAAATTTACTTTTCATCATTTTGCAGGTCATACTCCAGGTTGTTCTATGATTGAATTTGATGATGTTTATTTTAGTGGGGATTTTTTATTTGAAAGAAGTATAGGCAGATGGGATTTTGAGTTCTCAAATGCTGATGATATGGTAAATAGTCTTGAAAAAGCAAAGAATTTAAAAGATGATTTTTATTTACTACCAGGTCATGGAAATCAAACAAAAGTTAGTTTAGAAAAACCACATTTTGATTCTTGGATAAGATACATTAAGCAATGTTAATAATAGAATTAATTTTAGTATTTTTTGGTTTGATGGCTTGGTTTTTTCAAAAAGCATCACCAAAAAATGAAAAAATAGAAAGACTTAGTAGGAAATGTCCTTGCACAAGAATGGCTAATACTGGGCTTTTAACTAAAATATTTCTTTATTCAGCCATTGGTATAATTATAATTAATGCTTCAATGTTAGACTATGTGGGTTTTAATAAAGATAATATCTCTCAATTTATAATAGCCTTAGTGCTTGTATTTTTGGGGTATAAAGTAAGAAAGGATGAATATGATAGAAATTAAAAAACCAGCAGAAATAGAAAAATTAAGAGTAGCTAATAAAATGGTTGCAAAAACGCTAGATTATCTTGAAACTTTAATAAAACCAGGAATTTCTTTAAAAGAATTAGATAAAGCTGCAGAAGATTATATTTTAAGTCTTGGTGCAAAACCAGCTTTTAAAGGGCTTTATGGTTTTCCAGGTGCAATTTGTGTTAGTCTTAATGAAACTTGCATTCATGGAATTCCTGATGATAGAGTTTTAAAAGAAGGCGATATTGTAAGCTGTGATGTTGGAACTTTCATAGATGGATATTATGGCGACGCTGCTAGGACTTATGGTGTTGGCAAAATCTCTAAAAAAGATGAAGAATTAATTGCTTGCAGTAAGGATTGCTTGTTAAATGCAATAAGTCATATTAAAGATGGTATGAGATTTAAAGAGCTTAGCAAGATTTTAGAAGACTTTATTCGCTCTCGTGGTTTTGTTCCACTAGAAGGATTTTGCGGACACGGCATTGGTAGAAAACCACACGCAGAGCCTGAAATACCAAACTATCTACACCCAAATGATAGTATTAAAAATGGTCCAAAGATTAAAAATGGAATGGTATTTTGTATAGAGCCTATGATTTGCCAAAAAGATGGAAGACCTAAAAATCTAAAAGGTATGTGGGAAACTGCTTCAGCAGATGGATTAAACACTGCTCATTATGAACACTGCGTAGCTATTGTAAATGGAAGAGCCGAGATTTTATCAATTAATGAGTAAATTATGGATGCGAAAATAATTAAATCTAAATTAGATTTTAGCAGTGTTTTGTATTTTGTATTTATTTATTTGATTATTGCAATAACACAAGGAGCTTTTAAAGCAGGCTTTGTTTATTTAGGCATATTTTTCTCAATTTTGCTTGTGATTTATATTTATGATATGCCTATAATTAAAGTGATTTTGTATAAAGATAGAATTGGAGTTAGATTTATATTTTTTACAAAATACATAAAACTAAGCGATATTAAAAGCTATAAAAGAAAAAAGAGATTTTTAAAAATCAAAACCAATGGCTTACTTTATTCAAATATAAAATTAAGAAATTTTCATACAAATAGCCTTGATGAAATAGAGCAACACTTAAATGCTATAAATGAATAAAATTATGGAATTTAAATTAGGAAATTATCCTAATTTAAATTCTTTATTCAACCGTTACGCTTTTTGCTAGATTTCTTGGCATATCTACATTTGCACCAACACGATTTGTAATTTCTAGTGCAAATAATTGCATAATTACCATCATTTCAAAAAATTCGCTTAGATAATGTTCTTGTTCGCTTGTTTTTATAAAATCATCAGCCTCGCTAAACTCAATAGGAGAAATTGCTAAAATATTTGCATCTCTTGCACTTAATTCTAAGACATTTGAGCGAGTTTTATCATATAAAATATTTTTCGGCATAAATGCAATTGTAAATAATTCGCTATCAGCAAGTGCGATAGGACCATGCTTCATCTCTCCTGCTGCATAGCCTTCTGCGTGCATATAGCTTATTTCTTTTAATTTTAATGCTGCTTCAAGTGCAAGTGGATAAAATAAATCTCTACCTATAAAGAAAAATCCGTGTCCGTGTAAGTATCGCTTGCTTAAGCGTTTTAGTTTATCGTGAGTATTTTTATTTACTTTTAATACATTAGATAAATCCTTAATAGCAAGTAATTCTTTTTTAATATCTAAATTAGGATTTTTATTTAAATACAATGCTAGTAGCCATAGATTTAGCATTTGAGCGCAAAATGCTTTAGTGCTTGCTACACTTTTTTCAATCCCTGCACGAATTAAAATACAATAATCAGCTTCTCTTGCTATGCTTGAATTATCAACATTGCATAATGCTAAAGTTTTAAGCCCAGCATTTTTTGCTATTTTTAAAGCTTCAAGAGTATCAGCTGTCTCGCCGCTTTGAGATATACAAACGAATAAAGCATTTTTATCTAAAAAGCCATTTTTATATCTAAACTCACTTGCTATTTCTACACGGCATTCAATATTAGCACTTCTTTCAAAAATATAGCTAGCTGCCAATGCTGCATGATAGCTAGTGCCACAAGCACAAATTATGATTTTACTAAAGTCTTGATTTAAATTCTTTAATTCATCAAAACATACTTTATCATTAATAATTCTTCCTATTAATATATTTTGAACGATTTGGCTTTGCTCGTAGATTTCTTTTTCCATAAAAGTATCAAATCCATCTTTTAAAGCACTTTCTTTATCGCAATTTAATTCTTTAAACTCAACAACGCCATTTAATAAATGAATTCCATTTTTATCTAAAAAGCCAAAATCCCCATCGTTTAAATAAGCAACTTGTTTGCAAATACCAACCAATGGAGCATCACAAGATGCCATATAAAACTCACTATTATTTGAGCCTTTTCCTATTATTAGTGGTGCGTTTTTCTTAGCAAAAAATATAGTATTTGGAGCTTTTTTTGTGATTAATAATATTGCATAAGCTCCATCAATTTTTTTAATAACTTCACTAAAAGCTTTTTCAGGGCTTAAAGTATTTGCATATTTTTCAAACAAATGAACAACAACTTCTGTATCTGTTTGCGAATTAAAATGTGTGGTTTTTAGTTCTTCTTTTATTTCTTTATAATTTTCTATAATTCCATTGTGTATTATGCAAGAATATTCGCCGTAATGTGGATGAGAATTTGTATCATCAGGTTTTCCGTGTGTTGCCCAACGAGTATGACCTATAGCTACACCTTCATCATTAAAGTTTAAATTTTTCATAAAATTAACAAGATTTTCTAATTTTCCTGCCTTTTTAAAAAAGCTTAATTCATTATTTTCTAACACAGCCATACCTGCACTATCATATCCACGATATTCAAGTTCTTTTAATCCTTTTAATATAATTTCTTTTTTTTCTAATTGTCCTAAATATCCAATAATTCCGCACATTTTTAATCCTTTAATAATAAAAATTACGCTAATTTATAGTAAGTTGTTAAACAAAGATAAATATAATCACTTTTCTTTTTTAAGGATGGTAAATGGATATTTTAGAAGCGTTAGACGAAGGTAAAAGATTAAGCGAAGAAGATTGTTATAAGTTATACGATTTAGATTTGCAAGTCTTAGGATTTTACGCTAATAAAAAGAGATTAAAACTTCACGGAAAAAAAGTTTATTTTAATTGTAATCGTCACATAAATCCTACAAATATGTGCGTTGATACTTGTGCTTTTTGTGCATTTTCAGCTCATAGGCACAATCCAAATCCATATCATCTAACACACGAAGAAATCTTAAAAATAGTTGATGATACCGTTACTCGTGGGACAAAAGAAATACACATTGTTTCAGCTCACAATAAAAAAGGTGGTTGGGAATGGTATTTTGAGATTTTTAGAAAAATTAAAGATAAATACCCACATTTACATATTAAAGCAATGACAGCTGCTGAAATTAATTTTATTGCAAAGAGTTTTTTTGATGGAGATTATTCTGCAGTAATTGACAAAATGCTTGAATATGGAGTTGATTCTATGCCGGGTGGCGGTGCTGAAATTTTTGATGAAAAAGTTAGAAATGAGCTTTGTGCTAGCAAAGTTAGTTCTGATAATTGGCTTAAGATTCATGGGCTATGGCATCAAAAAGGAAAACAAAGTAATGCAACTATGCTTTTTGGACACATTGAAAGTCGTGAGAACAGAATTGACCATATGCTAAGACTAAGAAAACAACAAGATATTAGCAAAGGATTTAATGCTTTTATTCCGTTAGTATGGCAAAAAGACAATTCGTTTTTAAAGGATTTAAAACCGCTTGGAAGTATAGAAATTCTAAAAACTATTGCAATAGCAAGGCTTGTTTTAGACAATATTTCTCATATTAAAGCTTATTGGGCGACTTTAGGATTAAACCTTGCAATGGTGGCTCAAGAATACGGAGCAAATGACCTTGATGGAACAATAGAAAAAGAAAATATCCAAAGTGCAGGTGGTGCAAAAAGTGCGAATGGCATTACGCTACAAGACTTCATAGACAATATCAAAACATCAAATTTAATTCCAATAGAAAGAGATAGTTTATATAATGAGATTAAGGAATATTGATTGAATTCTTTATATGTTTTTAGCTCCATTTTAAAAACATCATTCAAACTCATTATGCAATTAATATATGATTGCAAAAAATATACTTTCAAACAATTTAATCTAATAATTTCTTACTACAAACAAAAGGATACTGCTATGAGCTAGAATTTTTAATCTTATTGTGTTTAATCTTAGGTGCTTTACGCTAAATATTTTTTTATAAGGGAAAAAAATGGACTTTTTTAAGTTAAAAGAAAACAATACAAGTGTTAAAAATGAGTTTAATGGTGCTTTAGCAACATTTTTATCAATGCTTTATATTATTCCAACTAATGCTTTTATAGTAAGCAATACAGGGCTTAGTGTAGAAGCTTTAATGTTAGCAACTGCTTTAGTAACTATAATAGCAACTGCATTTACAGGACTTTTTGCAAATTCTCCAATAGCAATGAGTACAGGTATGGGGCTTAATGTATTTTTTACATTTTCAATGTGCAAAGGTCAAGGAATTCCTGTTGAAACTGCTTTAGGTGCTGTTTTTATAAGTGGTTTTATATTTTTAGTTCTTTCTTTTACAAATTTTCGTATTTTTATTTTAAAAAGTATTCCTGAAGATTTTCGCCGTGCTATAAGTGCTGGTATTGGGTGCTTTCTAGCGTTTATGGGGATGAATCAGGCTCATATTGTTACGGCTGATCCTGTAACTCTTTTAAAAATAGGTAATTTTGCAGACCCTAATGTGTTATTTTGTTTATTTGTATTATTTTTAATTGTTTGTTTTTGGGCTTGGAAGATTAAAGCAGGCTTTATTTTAGCGGTTTTAATAGGTAGTATTATCGCTTGGACTTTTGGAATAGGTGGAGCAAAATTACCAAGTGAATTTGTGGCAATTCCAAATTTTAGTGAAAAAGATGGGCTTATGAGTATTTTTGCAAAACTTGATATTATGAGTGCTTTAAGTTTATCGGTATTACCTGCAGTAATGACACTTTTTGTAACTCAATTATTTGATAGTATAGGCACGATTACTGGTGCTGGAATTAGGGGCGGAATATTTAAAAATAAAACAAAATCAGACGGAACTCTTGATGATAGTGGAGATAAAAAATTAGGTAAAACTATGATAGCTGATGCGGCAGGAACTTGTATCGGAGCAGTTATTGGCACATCAACTGCAACTGCATTTGTAGAAAGTAGTGCTGGTATAGAAAGTGGTGCTAGAACAGGACTTAGCAATATATTTTTAGCGGGAATGTTTTGTCTTTGCATATTCTTTTTACCATTTTTCCAAGCAATTCCTGTTAATGCTATTTATCCTATCTTGATAATGGTTGGAATTTTAATGTTTATGGAAGTTAGCAATATTGATTTTAAAGACCCTGCAAATAGTGTTGCTACATTTTTTACAGTAATTATGATGCCATTTACTTACTCAATTACTACAGGTATTGCTTTTGGATTTATTTCTTATGTATTAGTTAGATTATTAAGAAAAGAATTTAATAAGCTAAGTAGTGGTATAATCGTTATCTCTATTATTTGTATGGCAGTGTTCTTGCTACAATTTATGAAATTTAATTAAAAGGTAAAACTATGTATAAATATACTTACGATGAATTTAAAAATGACTTTGAGCCGTTTGCAAAACGCATTCAAGATGAGTTCAACCCAGACGCTTTTGTAGGTGTTGCTCGTGGTGGTCTTACACTTACTCACGCATTATCAACTGCACTTAAAAGCAGAAATGCTTTTGTATTAAATAGTATTCATTATGATGGGCAAAAAAAATTAGATACTATTGAAATTACTAATATTCCTGATTTAAGTAAAGCTAAAAAAGTTTTAATCATTGATGATATCGTAGATAGTGGTGAAAGTCTTGATGCAATTCGTAAAAAAATCTTAGAAATTTACCCACATTTAGAAGTTAAACTTGCTGTTATTTTTTATAAGCCAAGCGCTATTATAAAACCTGAATTTTGTGTAAAAGAAGCTAAAGAATGGATTAGTTTTTTTTGGGATTTTGAAGTATGATTTATGAAAATAGTTTTTGCTATATTAAACGCCACGAGAGTTCTATCCCGTGGCTAGAAATCCATGCAAAAGACGAATACAAAGAACTTAGTAATGATGAAGAAACAAGCCTAAAAATTTTTAAAATTGCTATGCTTATAGAAAAAGAAATGATTAGTTTTTATAAGCCAACTAAGATTAATCACGCTTCATTTGCTAACTACTTGCCTAAAGCCCATTGGCATATAATGGCTAGATTTAGTGATGATGGATTTTATCCTGAATGTATGTGGGGTAAGCAATTAGGGGATTTAAAAGATTATAGAGCTAGTTTTGATGAATTTTGCGATATTTTAGTAGCTAAGTTAAAGAATTTTAAATAAGTAGAAATCATATTTAATTTTTACTTATTTAAAACATATTACTTTCTTAAATCTTTTAATAAAATCTTATTCTCTGCTGATATTTTTGCACTATAACTTATTTTTTGAAACATCATTGATAAAGTTTCATTATCTAATTTTTTAATTTTTAAAAAATTAAAAGTTTCATCAAAATTATTACTTAAAAGTTCTGTAAAATACCAAGCTCTAGCCATATTTACATAATATTCTTGACTTTTTATACTAAATATTTTTTCTAATTTTGTGGTATCACTGCTAAAATATCTTATAAAACATAAAATCCCAAATCTTATTTCATATATTGTATTAGACTTAATCCATTCGTATATGATTTGCTCTACCTTATCAAGATTACTATCAAAACACTTAGGTCTTATAGTATCGCAACTACACCAGTTATCTATGATTTTTAATATTATTTTTAAATTCTTAACCACTAAATCATAATCATCTAACTCATTTAATACGTGTATGTAAAGTTGCATTTCATCAAAACTTTTAAAATTAGTATTTAATAAATAATCATTTAAATCATACTTTTTAATTATAGTTTTTGCATACCTTTTAAGCTTATTGTTTCTAACTCCTATTATTTTATAGTTAGTAAATACTGATTTTTTGCAATAACTTTTATATATTTTATCTATATGTTTTTGTAAATATTCTTTAATTTTCATTATAGCTCTTTCGTTTTGTTTAAAAAAATAATCTTACTATAAATACTTTTACTAAGTATTAACCTAGCTTCTTTAAAATCATCGCAACTTAGACTAGTTTTTTACTCCTTGAGAGACTTAAACCCCTTGAGAAATCAAGGGGTTTTCCTTTTTTAAGAATAATTCAAATTACATTTTTTTAAAAATTTATATAACTTTAAGCTTAATTTTCAAAATTTATGCTACTATTCCCTTACATTTTTACAAAAAAAGGAGAAAAAATGAAATTAGTTAAATTAAGTTTAGCAGCAGTTGTTGCTGCAGGTTCGTTCTCATTCGCGAACGCAGTTGCTTTAGATGAAGCTATTCAAAATGTAGACCTATCAGGAATGTTAAGATATAGATACGATACAAATTCTGAAAAAATAAAAAACAATTCAGTTACTACAAAAATAGATAGATCTAAAGATAATGGTCACAACTATAAAGCTCAATTAAAATTTGGTGCTGATATAGCTGATAATTTTAAAGCTACAGCATTATTCCAATATTCAAACACTGATGGTTCTTTTGGTAATTCAGCATATTTAAATGATAAAAAAACTTTTAATGTAAGAGATGCTTATTTAACTTATACAAATTACGATACTTCATTCATATTCGGTAGAATGGAAATCGGTTCAATTTGGACTGATGATTTACTAGGAACAGGATTAAAAATAGTAAATAACAGCATTGAAAATGTAACTTTAGCAGCTTATGCATTTGATAACTATAACAATGATGGAGATTTAAGTAGTGTTTTATTTGTTAAAGATGAAGAAGGTAATAAATACGCTACAAGTAAGAACCTTTATGGTATAGCAGCAATTGCTAATTTTGACCCAGTAGCAGCTCAATTATGGGTTTCAAATATGGCTAGCTGGGGCACATTCTATGCAGTAGATTTCAATGTTGCTCTAGGCGATAAAGATGATTTCGCATACAATATTCACGCTCAATACGCAGGCAATAGCCTTAAAAAAGATAGAAAAGGTGAAGTAGCAGCTAATGGTAACTTCTATGCAGCAGAAGCTGGCTTTGATGCATTCGGCTTAGACTTCAATGTAGGTTATGCTGGTTATGGTAAAAAAGATAAATTAACTCTTAATACTGTAGAAGATGAAGGTCAATTAATCAACTACGGCGAAATCGTAATGAAAGACTACCAAGGTGGTTTTGGTAAAAAAGATTTCGTATTCGGAACAATTGGCTATACATTTGAAGATGTAAGATTTGGTGTTGATATTATTAGCGGAACAAATAAAATTGTTAACAATAAAGAAAAATTATTTGAAGTTAAGCCACAACTATCTTACAAATACAGCGACAAACTAAACTTCTCAGCATTCTATGCTTACGCAGAAACTAAAGATGCTACTGAAGTAAGTATTACTAAAGATAACAAATTAAGTCTTGATAAGTCTGATAAGAAAAAAGAAAGTTTAATCAGATTCCAAGCTAAATATACATTTTAATTAATTGCTAGGCTTTAAGCCTAGCTTTTTAAAGACTTAGAATGAAAAAAATTTTATTATTTTTATGTATTATAAATTCTATAAATGCAGTGACTACAGATGATTTATTAAATTATACTTTTAGTGATAATTTAGATATTAATTTAGGTAAAGAACTTTTTATAAATATTCATAAATGCAATTCTTGTCATGGAGATTTAGGAGATAAATCAAGCACTACATTTAAATCCTTAAACACTCATTCAGCATCTACTTTAAAATCAATGTTAAAATCTTACAAAAACGATAAAGATTTTGGAGGCAAAACAAGATTTGTTATGCAAAGATATGCAAATAAATTGTCAAATAAGGATATTGATAATATTATAGCTTATATAAAAGGTAAAGATAATTTAGAATTACCTAATTCAAAAAATATTGAACCTGCTAAAAAAACTAAAGATAATTTATATTTGGAATAAAATCTAAATATAAATTCCTATTTTAAAACTTAGATATTTTATTATAATTTAGCTATATAACTTAATAATCTTATAAAATATATAATGCCATTAAGTTATGCTAAACATGTAAAATTAACTCATCTAAAATATTTTATACAAATAATTCAAATAATGTTTTTTATATTATTCAAAATTATTATTTATTTTCTTACTAAATTTCAAACTTCTCAAACCTAACTCTCACTACATAACCACCAAAACTACAAACTATCTTCACTAATTTTAGTTTTTAATGTTTTTAAATTCTCCCAACTTTCCCTACTTTTCCAAATAATTTT